>CAYHFH010000099.1:0-4040 GCA_964355865.1 uncultured Gammaproteobacteria bacterium | reverse complement strand
ATTTGCGTGAATATAAGCATATCCCGGGTGAGAAACCGGGCGGCGATTGCATTGATGATGATGACGACCCATGACCCCGCAGGGAGAAGGATAAGCCACAACGGATGGGCAAGCCGGTCGGCGCCCCAGGGTTTTCCGTACCACAGCGGAAGAAGCGGAGGGAGCCTCGGATAATGCCAAAAAAGGAGTAACACGGAGAGGACAATGCACGTGTAGCTCAATTTACGGCTCATTGAGAGAACCCAATTTTGTTCTTCTGCGCCCCAAAGCTGCCGAAGTGCCGAGAGTCTTGGAGTGGTGATGTTCATAAACCTTTTTTTGTTTTTTGTGCGAGTGCGTATGGCGGAGCGCGGTAGCTGATCGTGAATGTTCCATCTTCGGCGACTAAGAATGCGCGGGACGGAGGAAACACGGGGAGATCAGACATCATCTGATCGTTCGTGACCAATACGCCACCCACATACCACGGAAAGGGGACACTGTGGGGGTTATAGAGGAATACGCGGCGCCGGTCGCCGGAGTAGTATTGAGTTTCAAAAAAAATGAGGGGACTGGTCGCGAGAATCACATCGTTTTTCCCTTTGAGTGCGTTGACTTCCTGTATCGTGGTACGGATATCGAGTTTGGCGTGTTGGGATGGGTACCACATATTAAATGCTAAAGCACCAAGAACGAAGCACCACGCAACAAATTTTTGAAGAAAGGAATTTTTTATGGCTTCGATAGCAAGCGCGATGAGGAATACTTCGGCGATCGTGACACTTATGAGATAGCGGTTGACGAATAAAGGTTTTATGAATGATACACCGATGACGATCGCAAGGGGAATAATGGCGCTAAAGAGGAACATGGTGTTGCGCGCCCGTGTGGATTTTTTATAGACGGCAATGAAGAATATCACGAGAAGGACTAGGGAAAGCGGCGCGGTAAATCCCCAAAGGTACCACGGTGTGCCTTCATATCCCAGATACATATTGCCTAAAACAGATTTGACGAGATTTATATTTACCGGGAAGTACCAGGACTGTTTGAGTGTGGCTGCTTCACGAATGACCCGGAGGATCCAAGGGATCATGGCGGAGACGGCCAGGACCGAGCTTGCGACCATGGGCTCGCGGATAAGAGATAATGGTTTGGCAAGTTTACTCCGGTGGAGCACCATCCAATGGATGCCTTGGGCGGCAAAAAGAAAGAGGAAATACGTGTGAGTATAAAATCCTAACATAGTGGCTATCACCCACAAGCGCCACCGCGACTGGCTATACGCATAAAGGGAGAGCACGGCAAAGAACATATACCAGCCATAGGTACGGATTTCAAATGCATAGTAGACGAGCATGGGATTGGTAAAAAAGAGGATGGGCGTGAACCATGAAAGCCAATGTTTGCGGAATAATTTTTCGCTCCACACGATGACGACGATAGTCGCCAAGGTAAACCCCAAAAGCGACAAGCTTCTGATGGCAATTTCATTTGTGCCAAACATTCGGATCCAATAATGGAGCAGGATATAATAGACCGGAGGCTCAAAGGTAAGATTTTGGAAAATAAATGACAGGGATTTTTCTCCGACAAAGATGGAAAATGCCTCATCCCTCCAGACGCTTTGGGTAAAGTAGAGAAGAGGAGAGTGTTGGATAAGCCAGGTAAACATCATTCTATTATACCTTTTCTGTCACACGATACTCCAGTCGTTTTCCAAACATAAGCCGCGTGTGTGCATCAAGTCCGGGGAGTGCTGCCAGAAAGAAGGATACAACAGGAAGGGTTAACCATTGGAGATAAAGAAAGGGAAGTTTCCAGGAAGCAAATTCTTTCGGACGTGGTGGTTTAACTCTCAGATCTATGACGATCACAACAAGTAAAAATATCGCAGAGAGGGTAAGGATACCGGAGGAGATTTGAGAGAGATTGTGCCCCAAGACTGTCCTACCGAACGCGGGATTAAGGATGGGAGGAATAGCGCTTCCGATGGTCAATATAAACCAATTGGATGGCCAGAACACGTGATGCTCAAGGAGAAAAAGAAGCCTGCGGATACGGTCATGAAGCGCAATTTGGCCATTGAGGAATACCCCCCGGATAACATATGGAATATCAGAAACTCCCCAAGCCCAGCGTTTGGACTGCTCATATTGATTGACGAGCGAACCGATAAATGTCCGGCTTTCCGCTGCGTCGACGAGAACCGGCAAAAATATGCCACGGGTAGCCACTTTTTCGCCAAGGGCGAAGTACACTTTAAAAAATAAATGATAATCCTCAGGGATGACATCTACATCCCAGTAGCCTACCCGGACCGCGGTAGCAAGTGAGAGAGAGTACGTAGAGAAATTGATAAATCTGCTTTGTTGCGAGAGAAGCGCCAAATTCCAAATGCTCCCTAGGGTATTGAGAACCCGGGTGGGTAATGGGATGCGCCAGATATTAGAATAAAAAAGGATCGCGCCTTGATAAAAATGAAATGCTCGATCTGGGTCAGCAAGAAATTGGCAGGTGAGCGCGGAGA
Organism: uncultured Gammaproteobacteria bacterium; assembly: GCA_964355865.1. Lineage (GTDB taxonomy): Bacteria > Patescibacteriota > Microgenomatia > UBA10105 > UBA927 > CAZLDC01. Next base: position 1,531 of record CAYHFH010000099.1, on the reverse strand, counting down.
AATATTTAGGATGGAGAAGCGCATCCGCGTCACAGGATGTGACCGTGACCTGATCTACGTCTATGCCCCAATCCGCAAACTGGCGGACTAATTGTCTGGCTGCCCAGGCCATGTTACTGGATTTTCCGGCGACTTCACCGTGGTGGAGAATATGACGCGTCACGAGGAAATGACCAAACATCGTCCCAAATTCTTTTTTTAGGATGGTCGCTGTTTCCCGTGCATTTGGGTCCTTGTCCTCGGTAGCAAGAATAATGACCAGTCGTTTAAGGGGAAAATCTTGTTTCGTGAGGTTTTCGAGTGTTCGGCGCAGGATGTGGATGGGTTCTCGGTGTTCGGGGATGATGATGGCGTGATACAGAGTACGAAAACCCGGGGTTGTTATGGCTTGGGCTGCCCAATCCAGCTTCACATGGGCTTGAAGAGTAACGAATGATTTGATGGCATGAAGAGCCAAGGTAAATGATTTATAAAGCCAATACACATCAAATGTGATAATGAGGTAGGCCACCATCGCCGGGTGGGAAAAAGAAAGCCAAAGTGGCATCGTGATGAGAAGCCAGCTCGTGCCGGGCACAAGAATTTCAAGAAACCGGCGCGTTTTATTAGGATACCGCGTAAAGAGTTGGCGCATACAATCGATCTAAATTATACCACGGATCGAGTCAGCGGAGATTTGGAAAGCCAATTTTATCGGCTTTATGGTAGATAAAGTAGTAGAAGAATGCTGAAAAACTTCTGGAAACCAGTTGCCAAAATCCTTCATTGCCCCGACGTCCTGAAGCCACGACGAAGAATCGTTGACTGAAGACTATACCCCCCGTGGACATAACGCGTCGGGCAATTTCAATGTCTTCGGCTATTTTAAAATCTTCCGGGAAACCTCCTGCGGCAAGTGCGTTTTTCCGGTAAAACGCCATATTTTGGCCTGTTGCAAAGGGGATTTTAAACAACGCGTACGTGAGGGTGTTGGAAAATGGTTGAAACACATTGATATAGAGCCGGTACCACCAGGGCCCGTCCGGCACACGAAATCCACCGAATACTCCCACAACGTTATTTTTTTCCATATGGCTCTCGATTGTCGAGAGCCAATTTGTGGGCAGGATCGTGTCGGCGTCGGTGAATGCGACGATATCCCCCGAGGCCGCTTTCAGTCCTTGATTTCTGCTATACCCAATCGAGCGCCGGTCAACCATGATGATTTTGGCCCCATATTTTTTTGCAATTTCTGCGGTTTTATCTTCGGACTGGGCATTGACTACGATGATTTCATCCGGCTGCCGTGTGAGCGCTTTGACCGATGCGAGCGTTTGCGGGAGATATTTTTCTTCGTTGAGTGCCGGGATGATGAGCGTGACGGTCATATATCAATTATCTAATGATCCAATCATCAAATCAATGAACAAAAGAGTAACCGTTCACGAGTTGGCAATGTCATCCCCGCGTAGGCGGGGATCCAGCCTTAAATTATGTAAGTTTAATAGCAATAAACGGTGGCTACTTTCGTGAAAACTGTAATCTCCAGTAA
>CAYHFH010000098.1:0-4248 GCA_964355865.1 uncultured Gammaproteobacteria bacterium | reverse complement strand
ATCATAAAGAAGATATTGGTACTCGTGTGTATCGGAGTGCTTCTGAGTTAATTCTTTTTGGCGTCAATCAACCCGCCCCCTCCTCACAACCTGCTCCTGCCGTAACCACCCCAGCGGGAGGCAACGGAGCGATCAATGTTACCCCTCCGACCACAGGGAGTTCATCAACGGCTAATGGTGCGGTTGCAGTTAACCCTCAGCCTGTCCCCACATCCGGCAATGTAACGAACGCTCCAGTTGGAAACATTGCGGCTACACCAGTTCAATTACCGCCAGCAGACGTGCCTATTGCCCGTCATGTTCAGCTATCACGGCCAAGACTCCTTAATACCGCGCAACAGTTATTAGGAAATAAGTTGCCTACTTCTGATCCGAATCGTCATGAAAATCAAGATGGTATCCCGCAGCGCCGCGAAATCGTTATTAATGGGAAACGTCTCGTAATCGGGATCACGACAGATGGAGTTTCGATCAATCTCAATGGGAAGATTGCGAAAAATAGTAAAGCCGTAGCCGATAAAGTTTCTGGAGAATTAGCAAGGCTTATCGAAGCAGAGCTTGCGCTTGGTAGCACATTTGAAAACGCTATGCGACAAGCCTCAATTCAAGTCAACAGAGCACTTAATGAAAAAGATAAAAGCATTTTTGGATTTTTTGGACTGGGTGGGAAGGTAGCCGGTGATGGCGCATCGACAGCTTCTATCTATATTTATGATACAACCACGAACACCGTGCATACCGGTGTCGTCGGAGACGGAATGGTTTTTGCCGTGAGCAGGCGGTCAGGCATCGTCTATTTATTGTCTAATTTGAATCGGGTGAAAAGGGAAAACGGGAATCGGGTAAGGATCGCCGATGTCTATAGTTATTTAGCCGAAGGAATGCAATTGAGTCCGGTGGATAGCCAGGGAAATCCTCTTTTTGGACCCGAGGTCACGGATTATTTTAGCGCTACAACAAAGGAAGAAAATCCAGACGATATTACCGTTTCTTACCGGAGCGAAACGTTGCCGGAAGGGGATGAATACCTTATTCTCAATGGTTCGGACCAGCTCGAGAAGCTCTTTGGTGATGAGTTGATCAAAAGTCATGATGATCATGGTCGTCAGGCATTTTTAGCCAGGGGACAATTTGGCCGTATCGTGACAAGCGTCAAGACTAACCCTGATGCGTTGGTTACGGGTATCAGGGCAGCCCATGAGAAGGAGCCCTTCGATGATCTCGGGTTTCTCGTTGAAGAAATCGTGGGGGGCGGGACACTTACGGAAGGTGCATCAACAGGGTTCGTTGGTGATGGAAGTTATGATCAAAATAATGTGTTGCATATCGGAGTGGATCAAGGAAACAATATAGTGATTTCCGATACAAATCGCAGTATTGCTCAGGATCATGCGCACCTCTATCAGAAGGGAAATACCTGGTTCATACATCAGAATGGTCAGAGAGTACTCGCAGATGGACTACCCGTTGCTGCGGATCAACCTCTTCGGGATGGTGCCGTAGTGGAAATGGGATCGATTGGATTGGCAGTGTCGATTGACGCACATGACGTCATCACATTTACCCGAATGTCACAAGATCAACTTACTGGGTGGAAAACGAGAATGCGCGCAGCACAGAGTGCGGCCTCCGCCTCCGGCGGTACCGTCGCGCCAAATACCCTAAATACCCCAAATTCCCCAACTTCCCAAACGGCTGCTCCTGCTCCCCAGCCAGTTGGAACTGCCCCCGTAACCACCGCGCCAGCGGCAGTTCAACCAGTCCAAACCCAACCCGCCACCCCGGCATCACCCTTTATTGATCCCGTATCTTCCCGTAAGGCTCCCGTAGCTCCTGCCAAGCCCGCCACTCCCGCCATCCTTCCTTCCCCGAGCGCCGCCATTACCTCGGCGATTATCGCTGGACTCACGCAGGCAAACATCCCTGTGACGGATGCGACCGAAACTGTCATTGAACAACTTGTAAAAAGTCTTACATCCGGCATCGCTCCACCGGTGGCCGGAATAGACGCAATAACAGTGATAATCAATAGGGTTTTTGAACAATTTCAAACCCAACAAGCACTCCAAGCCATCGGTCAACTGGAGGATATCCAGCTCTATATTCCTATCATCACTCGCATTATTACGACCAACCCCGCCCGTGCGCCCGCGCTCCTTGCCAATTTCTTGTCAGCTATTGATCTCGTGGGGAACATTACCGATGACCTCGTGTTTCCGTCCCAACCGGAAGGGTCAGAGATTTCCGTGGTTGATTTTCGTAAGCTCCCCATTCCGGATACGAGTCAGACGGTAAATGGTCAGATGATTGTTACATTTAACAACAAAGGTTTTGCAAACGACTTTACGATCTTTGATGACGTTGCCAGGATTTTAATCGCCCGTAACGCCCGCGCTGCACGCATTTCTGCTGCTATAAAATCCTCTAATACTCCTCTAGATTCCTCTAATGCTCCTTCCGCGGATGCAAAATCTCCGGCAGTGCTTCAGGTCGAACAATCTATTAAAGCATCTCCTATTGGAAGGGGAGGCAATGGGACAGTCTATGACCTCGAGGGTCGGCCAGGATATGTGGTTAAAGTTCCAAATTTCGGATTTAATCCAATCGGTAGCCCGGAATCTCAAGACGATCCGGCTATCTTTACAGCGCTTATCGGAATTGCGAATCTCAGTGTTCCTGTCGAAAGCGTCGGAAATGCGGTCATTTTAGTGAAACAATCAGGCATTCCAGCAGGAGCGCCGCGAGGTATTTCAGAAGCTCAGGCCATAGCACAATATACGGATCATCTGAAACGAACCGCTGCATTGTCGCAACAGGCATACAATGCATTTGCCCGTCTGATTCTCGATATACAGGCCAAAGGATTTAAGATGGATCCATCCAAGGCCGCAAATGTTTTGGTGGCAGAAGATGGATTTCATCTTGTCGATATCAATCCGACAACAACATACTCTCATGGGATATCAGACATACTCTTGCCGCTTCTGGATAATGGATTTGTCCTCAATACGATCAAAGTTGCAAATCTTACAGAAGAACAAAAAGCACTCCAGCGCGAAATTATTGCTAAAGTTCTCGCGGCAGCACAAAACACCGGTCTTCCGGTTATTACTGACCGCGGGGTTGAAGCGGAATATTCATTTTCTGGGTATACACCTCCCGCCACCGCTGTCCCAGCCGAACCCGCCCCAGTTAGTGGCACTTCCCCAACTACCCCAACGACCCCAAGCACCCTAATCCCCCCAAGCGCCCTTCGGTCGCCGACGCTTCCCAGCGAAGGAGACCCAGCTCAACCCACCTCTATAGCCTATACTTCTCCCGAAAATTCCTCTACAGCTCCCGTATCAGGCATCGGCGACAGCGTCTACGTGGTCGCTGATCCATCACAATCCACCACATTCCTTGACTCCGCCGGCGGGACGTCAAACGTCCCAGCCGCGTTAGACAGCGGCGGGGCAATCCTGGTCACCCCACCGATTCAACCACAGATGATTACGCAAAAAGAATTTTTAAGGTTAATCCAATCCAACACTGCCGCGTTTGCAGAAATGATAAAGGATCCCAGATGGGGCGCTTGCAGCGACTGCGCGGAGGAATGGCGCAAGATTCAGGATAAATTCGCAGCCTTTTTTGCGGCTCAAGCAGCAGGACAGACAGATAGAGCAAATCAGGTACTTAGCGAGATAGAGACCTATGTGAAAGGTGAATTTTTGAAAGACAAACAAGGCATGCCGATGAATGAATTAGATCTCGGCGATCCAAATAATCTGCTCGATCCCACTTTTGTTCTACTAAAACTAGGTTTCAAAGACCCGATGAAATACAAAAACTGGCTCTACTATTTTGCTGTACAAACGTGGATCGCGCATGCCAGAGGTGATCAAGCACAACAGGCTGAGTACGCAAAAAAATTTGCCCGTTACCGCGATATCATCAGCGCGCCCCCAGAGCTTGACAAGGCCATCATTAACTTTTTTACAAGCCTCGAATCCCTCAAAAATCAGGCCGCCGTCCCTGGCTCGCCGAAGCCTGATGGCGAAGGCGGCCCCGCCCAGCCCGGAGGTGGATCTACCCCCTCCGACCCTCTCGCCCGGGATCTCCAGGCAATTTTTGATGTGCAAAAAATTATTAGTGATGTATTGAAAGCGAATCAGACGAAAAACGCGTTGAATGATCAACTGGATGCACTTGACCAGAAGATTGGTGGGATCCATGATTCGTTACTCGCTCAACGAGCAAAGAATGCTG
>CAYHFH010000097.1:0-4279 GCA_964355865.1 uncultured Gammaproteobacteria bacterium | reverse complement strand
AATTTGCCGCGCTCCGTTTTCCAGACTATTGTCTTCATGAAATGGGGGCTTGACACTATCAATACCCAATTTTTATTTACTTAAGTTTGTCATTTGTACAAAATTCGCTGGTCTGTTATGCGTATCGCACCATATCTTACCGAGTGGTTTATCACCTCTCTGCACATACGTTTTTATCGATATATCATGTTGACCTTAAATACCAGGAGCCTCAGCGCTCAAATCCACAAAACCATCACAAGAGTAAATTATTTCAACGCAATGGAAAACCGGAAGCGGTAGCAGTCGTACGCATATCACGCCTTGAACAATTATTTAAAAGAATTATAAATAGATGACTATTTTGCAAACTGTAGTTAAATTGCGGGAACACTATCGCAATTATTCGCTAAAGTAAAATTTCCACCTGAAGACAAATAGTCATCCCCCAAATTCCCGCCGACGCGGACAATTTTCACAAGGCTCACGATTACAAGCATCACTCCATGCATCCCGAGAGTGATCCTCTATTAACGCTGCATCATCTCCAATTTCAAGAATCTCCTCAGGGTTTTTAGACTCGCTGGCTGATTCCCATTTTTGAAAAGCGTCTTCACCTAATGCTTCAGCCCAGGCAACATCACGATCTATTAAGCAAGCACCATCACGCGTAAATAAACAATGTGGGTCTCGCGAACCACCGGTTTGTGGTGAAATGGAATTCGTTGATGTAGCCATAATATTCAGAGTATATCATAAATCCTTTAAATATCCTATAGGTCTATTGCATATATTTTCTATCTCATGCTATACTTCCTCTACCACCAACAGTGGGAGAGACCGGGAGAGGTTCTCGAGCAGACAGATCGTGAAGGATAATCTATTCTTCATATTTTTCTTTCCTCAACCTTCCCCAGATTCTCATCAATAGATAAACACATGATGGAAGAACATGATTAGCACGTGATAATTCTGGATTCCCGCCTTCGCGGGAATGACAACAAAATACTATGGCTGTAAAGAAGATCAAAACCACCATCACCCTCCAGCTCAAGGCGGGAGAGGCAACCGCTGCTCCCCCCGTCGGGCCGGCTTTGGGACAACATGGACTCCCGATCATGGAATTTGTGAAGGCGTATAACGAAAAGACCGCCAAACTCAAAGGCGACATCATCCCAGCCGTCATCACGGTCTACGTCGACCGCACATTCTCCTTCATCACCAAGCTCCCGCCGGTCTCGGCCATGATCAAAAAAATGCTGAAACTTGATAAAGGTGGCGGCAAAGCTGGCCGGGAAGTAGCCGGAAAACTGACGAAAGAGCAGCTCACGCAAATCGCCACCGACAAACTTGCCGATCTTAACACCGATAATGTCGAGGCGGCAGCCAAAGTGGTCGCCGGGACGGCGAGAAGTATGGGGATACAAGTTGAGTAAATCCTAAGCACGAAATCCTAAATACTAAACAAATTCAAATGACCAAAATCCTAAATCCAAAACGTTTGGAATTTGAAACATTTAGATTTTGATATTGTTTAGGATTTAGATATTAGGATTTAGAATTTTCAAAAAATATGGGCAAAATCCGCGTCGCCACATTAGGCGATGAATCAGAAAAAGAACAAAAACGCAGGGCCGATGCCCGGCGCCAGACCAAAAAGAGCAAGAAAGCCAAGGTCGAAGGCGTCGGCATGAAGGGTGGAGAGCGTGTCGCCGTCGTGGAAGGCGGAGATATCAACCCGGAGTTTAAAAAGCTCGTGGCAGAAGTGGAACAGGGATCCGACGAGACTTCGACGGGCGAATTGAAGAAAAAGAAAGAAAAAAAAGCCAGAGTCCGGTCCAAACGGTATAAGGAAGTGGCAGGTATGGTCGATAAAACCAAACTCTATCCCCTCGCCGATGCTGTTGCCCTTGTCAAAAAGACGAGCGTCACGAAATTTGACGGTACGGTAGAACTGCATATCAACCTCAATCCCATGAGCTTGGGCGACGCCAAAGGCGACTTCCGCGGATCGGCAAGTCTCCCCCACGGAACGGGCAAAGAAGTAAAAGTCGCTATTGCCGACGATGCGCTCCTTACGAAGATCGAAGCCGGGACCATTGATTTTGACGTCCTGGTCTCCCATCCTTCCATGATGGCTAAACTCGCTAAATTCGCCCGCGTGTTGGGACCCAAAGGGCTCATGCCCAATCCAAAAAACGGAACCATCTCACCGGATCCGGAAAAACGAGCAAAAGAGCTCTCCCATGGTCAAGTCAACTTTAAAGCCGAACCCGGGATCCCAATCATCCATATGGGGATAGGGAAAGTAAGTTTCGAAGATAAGAAGATAATGGAAAATATTCAGGCCATCCTGACGGCCATCGGAACGAGCAAAATTTCCCGCGTGACCATCGCGTCCACCATGGGTCCGGGCGTCAAGTTGCAACTCTAGGCCATCCTCCATTAGTATAGATCAATGCAATCATTGCTCACATCAGCATGGAGTAAACTACTCTTCATCACGCTCAAACTCCGGCTGCGGCTCCTCAATGTCCGCGAAAGCACCGTGCCTACAAGCGAGCCCGGGGTGATCGTCATCCAGATCGATGGGCTAGGCCATGAAGTACTCACCCAAGCCATGAAACGTGGTGCTGCCCCGTTTCTCCGGTCCTTAGTGAATAAAAATGGATATACCTACGGCTCTTACTTTTGCGGTGTCCCCTCTATCACAACGGCCATTGAAGCCGAACTCATCTATGGGAAAAGTGACGAAATCCCCGCCTACAGTTGGTTTCACCGCGGCCTTGGACGCTTCATCCGCGGCGACCAGGCAGGTCAAGCACGCCTCTTGGAAGAAACCGTGCTTGCCCGTGTCACACATCCGCTCATGGAACAGGGATCCGCGATAGCAAGCGCCTACTCCGGAGGGGCAACCATGACGAATATCTCCCCAGAGTCCCAGGCCGAAAAAAGTCAACTCCGCCGGCTTCTCCGTCTACGGATTCTCCTCGTGCCACTTCTCAATCCTTTCCGGTTCTGGCATATGATCATCGTCATGACCGGCTCCGTCATCGTCATGCTCGCCCGAGCGGTAAAAAATAAATCAAAAGCACTCTTTTGGGATGATTTTTGGACGCTCCTCATCCGACTCTTCCTCTGTGATTTGGCGGCGACCATAGCGGTCAATGATATATGGCGTAAAACCCCGGCACTCTTCATCAATTTACCGCTCGTGGATAAGGTGAGCCACGCCCACGGAATACGGCACCAGATCGTATTTCAATCCATACGGCTCATGGATCTCTACTGTAAACAACTATACGATAGCGCGCGCGTAGCCAAACGGAACTATCAATTCATCGTGCTCTCCGATCACGGACAATCCCCTGGGATCCCGTTTGAGACTATCACCGGGGAAACGCTCCCACAGCTCGTCAACCGCGGAGTCGGAGATCGTGGACCGAAAGCATATCTCACCTACGGCAATGAGCTGACCCTTGCAGAAAATAAAGCGCGTAATATCATTTTTGCAATGCCCTCCAGCAGTATCGCGCATCTGTATTTCTCCCGTTGGCTTCCCGACCAAGCGACGCATGAGACAATCGAAAAAACGTTCCCCAACCTCATCCCGACGCTCCTCGGGCACCCCGGCATCGGCTGGATCATGGTGAAAAATAATGACGGGACGGGCGAGCTTCTCGCGCAAAACGGATCTTCTGCGATATTCCAAAAAGGAAAGGTTCTTACCGTTCTCGGTAAACCCATAGACTTACCGGATACCCCCTCGCTTCTGGTGGCTCTTGCCCGGCTCTCGCAGTGCCCCAATAACGGCGATCTCGTCCTCTTTGGCGGCAAACAGGGCAATGCATGGGCAAGTTTCGAGCCCTACATCGGCACGCACGGCAGCTTCACGGGTGAAATGGTGAGGCCGTTTATGTTGACCAATGATCCCAAATTAAGTACAATGCGTGCCAACGGCGCATCCCACCGGGATTTATTTAAGAGAATTAGGGAGATGAGGACAAACGCATAACTTCGCCGTTGCAGACAAAAAAAAATTCTGCTATACTCCCATTATCCTAAAGACCGTAGGTGGAGCGAAGCGAGATCCTGAGTGTAACGAAGGACCTCCATAAAGCTCTATAAGTCCTACCGAGGGAATATAAAAGAAGTTTAGAAGCATAGAACTGTAGTAGCTTAGGAATTCACTAAGCAACGAAGCTACTAAGCTCTCTAAGCCTCCTTAAAACCCGCGGTAGCGGGTTTAATTATGGCTACTCAAAAAAAGATCGATACCGTTACTCTCCTCAACGATAAA
>CAYHFH010000096.1:0-4313 GCA_964355865.1 uncultured Gammaproteobacteria bacterium | reverse complement strand
CGTAGTCTCCTGATTTCTTTTTCGTTACTATCCAGAAGCTTTCCTAAGAAGCCAAACATTATATTATTTTACCATTATCTCCGGATGATGTCTTTGCCAACAAGGGATTGAAGAACTTTAGGCACGCGGATCGATCCGTCTTTCTGTTGATAATTCTCGAGAATCGCGACGAGTATACGAGGTGAGGCAATAGCCGTATTGTTCAGCGTATGACAATAGAGCGTCTTCCCATCCTTAGTCTTATAACGAATCTTTAATCTTCTTGCCTGAAAATCTCCCATGACGGAATTACTCATTGTTTCTCCGTATGCCTGACGGCCCGGCATCCAGGTTTCGATGTCATACTTTTTTACCTGCGGCTCACCCATGTCACCGGTACACATGAGGAGCACCCGGTATGGAAGTTCGAGATCCTGCAAAATTTCCTCTGCGTTGGCCAATAACTCCTCATGAAGAGTAAAGGAGTTGTTCATATCATTGGTTGAGATAATTACTTGTTCAATTTTATTAAATTGATGGATCCGATAGACCCCTTTGGTATCTTTACCGTAACTCCCTGCTTCTCGACGGAAACAAGGAGAAAAAGCGACGAATTTTTTGGGTAAATCTTTCTCATTGAGGACTTCATTGCTGTAATACGCCGTCACCGGAACTTCCGCTGTCCCCGATAGGTAATTATCCGCATTCTCAAGCTTATAGACATTCGTATCCCGACCCCATGGAAACTCACCATTCCCATACAGTGCAAATTCCTTTACGAGAGTCGGCGCAGTAATAGGCGTATATCCTTTATTAATTAATTTTTGAAATGCAAAAAATAAAATGGCAAATTCTAACTGTGCTGCTTCGTTTTTCAGGAAATATCCGCGTGATCCCGCGACTTTGGCGCCCCGCTCTAAATCGATGAGATCAAGTGACGTCGCCAGAGCCATGTGGTCTTTAACGGGGAAATCCCACTCCGGAAGTTTACCCCACGTCTTTACCTCCACATTTCCATGCTCATCTTTCCCGATCGGCACGCTCTTGTCCGGCACGTTAGGAACCGTGAGCATTAGTTCGCCGTATTCTTTTTCAACCCTTCTTAACCTCTCTTCATAATCTTTAATCCTTTCTTTATACATTCTGCCTTTTTCTTGAATGTCCTTATCTGTTTTTCCAACGACGCCTTTCTTTGCTACTTCATTACGAGTAAAACGGGTGTCATCTAGTTCGTGCTGCAAGCTCCGGCGACCTTCGTCTAGTGCTAACAGACGATCCCAATCAACCTCGCGGTTTTTGTTTTTCGCGGCAGTTTTACAAACCTCCAAATTTTCCCTGATAAATTTGATATCCAGCATATTTATCCCAATCTATTGTACATCAATGCTATAACGCATGCATAGATAAATCGACTCCTAATTCTCCCAAGTGTTTACTATCTCCAAGGCTCGCAAGTGTAATTTTATCATGTATCACGCTAACTTCTGTTATTGCGGTGGGTTGCAGATGAAATTTCCAAATTTTATTTAATTTGCGATTGAGAACACGTGCTACAATAATACGAATGATATTGTCGTGACTCACAACCAATGTGTCCACAGTTACAGCCTGACAAAATTGCTGCCACCATTCTAGAACGCGCTTCTGGGTCTCCAAAAAATGTTCGCCTTGAGGAAATTTAGTAGATGACGGAAACTTCGTCCATTTTTTATATATCCATGGCCACGTTTTTTTAATAACATCTTTGTGTTTGCCCTCCCATTCTCCGTGATTCGTTTCTATGATTTGTGATTCCAATTGAACGGGCAGGTGTTTATTGAAAGCTACAATTGTTGCCGTTTGCAAAGTCCGCTTCAGAGGACTCGCGATGACACGCGAAATTGGAATATATTGAAAATGCTGTGCAAGTGCTTGTGCCTGCATAACACCACGTTTCGATAAATCTGTATCGTATGTTTGACCTTGATAAATACCCTGAACATTCGCGATTGATTCTGCATGTCGAACAAGATATATTTTTGCCATAATCCTCCTTTGCTCGAATTCGACTCGATGTTTACAACCACGCAGTCGAATGCTCGCTTCGGCAGGATTGATGGTTGGTAAATTCGCGAATAAGAATTCGCTTATAAACTAACCATCAAAAAAACACCTGCCTTTTTTTGAAAAGACGAGGTGCTCTCGTGGTGCCACTTTTCTTTATTGCGTTGTTACATCCGCAACCTTATGATTGCTCAATCGCCGAATCGGGCTATGAAACAATCGTACATCTATTACGGGAATACCCGTCTTCTCTTCACCCCCGCCTCTGCGGGATTTTCGAGAAGCAGCTCTATCGAGGGAAAGTTCGATATGTAAACGCCTTTATTTACTTATTAATGACATTATACAATCAATAAAAATATGTCAATATGGCAAATGAAAAGAAGTGATTGCGCTCCTCAATCATTCTTCCAAAAAGTCTAAGATGGATTCCTCAAATTTCACGAGCGGTTGCGTTTGCGCGACAGAATAATTCACACCATCAATTTCTACACCGAAACGTGTCTGGCGTGGGAGCACTTTTATCCCTTGGGCTACATACTGCCAGACTTCATCAATCGTCAATCTCTGATCTGGTGACAACCATGTATCGAGAGACAAATAGGAAGGATCGACCACTTGAATAGGAACAATCTGATCTTCCGCTTTAGTACCTAAACGCATAATAATCCACCCCGTCCGGGTCGCGCCATCCAAAAGAACGAGCGACCCATTTCTTTCCCCCACAAACAACGGTCGATCATCCCAATGAGGCGTCGTTCTGACTTTTTTGAAATTTCCCATAGAGTAATCCTCATGAAGCAGGAGACTTCCCAAGCGTACGAGTCGTATATCAAGTTGATAGGGAACATGTTCAGTGAGCGGTGCGTATACGATATCTGCAGTCCATGTTTTGCCGTTTGGATCCATAAGGTAATCCGTTTCAACAGTGTTCGTTACTCCGGCATCCTGCCATCCTGCCCACAATAATCCGCTATCGCTTCGCGATATATTTCGCCCCAATCCCCCCGACGTTTCAATAAATGGATTCATAGATTGTCTTCCAGATTAGGAATAGGGTGCAGTATATACAATACCATCTCGTCACGTCAATAATCAGACTTAATCGCTTCAGAATGGGCTTGAGCTTATCTAATGCCCTTTTACGATGATTGAACTGCTCGGTTTCCTCGGGTGTCAATAAATCATGGTCATAATATTTGTTAATCTCGGGCAGAAACAATAAGGATCGATACGGAAATCCAATTGTCCTATGTTCTGATGGTTTTTCGGCAACGATTCCACGGGTTTTTTCTTCTACGGTCGAAACTTTCCCATCAGGAAAAACTAACGCAAGGACGAGACGAAGCTGCGCCCCTCGCTTTGCTCGGGGTAAACTCCTCATTTTTTCTAGGGTGTACGCAATCAACTCCTCATCAGTATCTTCTCGATCGCCATGAATCCATCGGTGAGACTTGACCCCCGGCTCGCCTCCTAGCGCATCTATCTCAAATCCCCCGTCATCGGCAAGCGTGGGAAGCCCGGACTTCTGGCAGTAATACGTAGCTTTCAGAATCGCATTCTCTTCAAACGTACTCCCGGTTTCAGCAACACTCTCTGTAATCCCAATGTCACTAAGACTGACTAACTCGATTGGCACATCAGCCAGGAATCTCTTAATTTCAGCAAGTTTACCGGGGTTAGTAGTGGCAATGAGTAATTTTTTCATTACAATCCCAATTCTTCATGGTGATTCTGCATGGCTGCAAGAGTAATTTGAATAAATTCATTCAAGGGAATTTGTAATTTTTCCTCACATTGGGCAATTTGAGAACGGTCGACAGCTTTGGCAAACTCCTTGGTTTTCCACTTTTTCAACACAGACTCAACAGTAACGGTTTCAAGTTTCTTTTCCGGACGAACGAGGGTGACGGCCACGATAAATCCAGTAAGCTCATCAACCGTCTCCAGCGCCCAATCCATATTCCCCTCGAGCTCTCCCAAGCCCGTGTGCCGAACATTATGAGACATAAGCGCGTGAACAAGAGGCCCTTCTACTATCCCGAGGTCTTTGATCCACTCAAGCGTCTTCCTTGTGTGTTGATCAGGGGTTTCTTTCATTTCCTCCCAGTCTGCATCATGGAGAATGCCTAATATTTCCCATTCGCCAGGGTTCCCTCCAAGTTTTTCTGCTAAAGCTCGAAGTGCAAAACCCACAGCATAACAATGCCGCCGAAGGTTCTGGTTTTGCATATGGGCGTGAAGAATTTCAATAGCCTGATCTCTGGTCATATCACAACTCCCATAAAATC
>CAYHFH010000095.1:0-4450 GCA_964355865.1 uncultured Gammaproteobacteria bacterium | reverse complement strand
TCGAGAAGAAAAAAGGTTGTTGCAGTTTTTTTGCAGCGTGTACCCAATTTCTTTTCGACCTTTCTCTTAACAACTTTTTTTTCGGAAAGAGGTGTTGGGAGAGAGGGGAGGGGTGGGATATCTGGAGGCTTACACCCTCGCACTCTCGAAGAGCGCAGGTACAAGGGTCTGCAGTGCTACGCACCTTGACAATTGAATACGTAGGGAGTTACCTCTTGATGAATGCCGGTGATGGATAGGCGAATGCCAGTCAATTGCTGATTGTCCCGCGAAGCGGGATCCCGCTTCGCGGGAGATTATTTGCATATTTGCTGACCGGATCATTCATCAGGGGATCGTCTCCCTACGAGAATACTCCTCACGGCACCCTGATTGCCAATTCTTGTATGGAAACCATGGATTCCATATAGCAATTGGTAATCAGGGAATATCTGATTAAATTTTTATTTATGTAAGATGGCCACAAGGAGGCTAACCATGAACGGTATATCGATTGAAGAAATTGCAACGTTGAAAGGCACGCTCACGCCGCGTCAAATGTCGATACTGCACCAATTGCCAGATAAGAACAATATACTTGGTGCGCCCATCGACGCTATTGCCCGATTGTTTAATGTTACCGAGTCCACGGCTCAACAAGTGTACGACTGGGTGGTAACAAAAACGCCGGCGATGCCTATGAATCAAGTGCAGATACTCATCGGCGTGGTGGAAGCGGATAAGCTCGGCAGTGACTATGCTTACGCGTTCCAGATCGGCAAGAAAGTGGGACTCGACGAAGGCGTCGAACAGTTCGCGCAAGAGACCGGACTTTCGGAAGATGATGCATGGGTGGTGTATGGGTTGTCTACGCTCGTGATCATGGATCAAGCCATGGATTGGACCGGGCTCTTTTTGAACGGCAAAATCGGCTGGCAGAATGCGGTAAGCATCATGGGTGTGGCGCAAAGCGTCAAGACGCTTGCTAACTATAACCCTGCCCCGCTTGCGGAAGCTGCACAGGTGAGCGAAGAAGCTGCACGAGCCGCCATCGGTTGGGCAACCCCACGCGTTAAACGTGGTGGGAAGCATAAAACCGGTGGAATAGATTTATCTGGCGGATCGTACACCTTTGAGAAAGATGTCGTTGGGAGAGACGCGGTGACCGTGGTTGTAGATTTGGCACCATCAGCTGCTCCCACTAAGCCCGCACCAGCGCGCACGAAGCCGGTTGCGTCAGCGACAAAGCAAACTTCTGCGTCAGCCGCGACTGGCAACCGTTGGAAATGGTTACCCGCAGAACCGATTCGCAAGCAAGTCCGTGGCGCGTATGTTGTCATTGGTGACGAAGTTACTATAACCGATGACGAACTCTATACGTTGATCGTAGCGAATTCGCTCACCATTACCAGCGAAGCGGAATTTCCCAATGCGACATTAGTCGTGGCAAAGATTACGCTTGAAGGCGGGAAATTTCGGGATGGAACGATCCATCTTCCTGACGGCGTGAGCGCACGAAACAACCAAAGTGCAGCGGTGCTGATGAACACGAAAATAGTCAATTTATCGTGGGACGCATTGACCGCGTTAGCACTGAAGGAGTCGCAACCGTATACCTAAAAAAAGAAAATATGTTTATATAACATGGGGGACGATCGGGCTGAAGCCTTTTTCTCAAAAGTTTGAGAGAAAAGCCAAAGCCCGTCGTTTCGAGATTTCATTATATACAAATGAAGTTTGGAAACGACGGAGATAACGAAATGGTTATGGTTTGAGGAGGGGGGCGGCGAGGGAGCTTCGAGAGTCATCTCGTCCATGGTATACCCTTCACAATAGAAATTGTTCCGAGTATCCGCCCATCTAAGCTGCTTTACAACATTTTTCTTACGAAAACGTTGTAAACCAGCGTAAGATGGGCGTACAATACGGTCATGGATACCAAAAACAGCAAGCGGCCATATTTCCTGTGGGACTATGATTTGACCGAGGAACAGGTGCGGGAAATTTTGCGTGGGGACAATAAAACGCAAAAAATATGGATGATGTCTCGGATCGTGGAAAGCGCACGATTTCAAGACGTATGGAACTATATAACCTATGATGAATTGAAGTCTTCCCTCCCTGAACTGAAATTAAAGCCCCCGATCCGGCGCGTATGGGAACATGCATTTTCCGTATGGGAGTAAATTACTCTTTGCAAGATACATTTTTGTCAGCATTTTTTCATAGCCAGCTTGGTCATGATTTTTATCTCACCGGTGGGACGGCGCTCGCCAGATTTTATTTCCATCATCGGGAGAGCGTGGACCTCGACTTTTTTACCCAAAACCAATCGCTTGATTTTGCCAATACCCATCAAGCTCTCTTGTCCATGATATCCGGACTCGGACTGACTGTCTTGAGAACCATATCCGTTGATGCTTTTTTGCAGTACATCTGTGAAGACGCCCATGGCGCCGGGCTCAAGATCGATGTGGTAAAAGATGTGCCGATACACTTTGGTGCTATCGTTGAAAAAAATGGGATACGGTTAGACGCATTAGAAAATATCGGAGCAAATAAAATACTGACTGTTTTCGGGAGAACCGATGCGAAAGATTTTATCGATTTGTATTGGATTTTGACGAAAACAGCGTATACATTTGATCATCTATTTTCGTTAGCACGGCGAAAAGACGTCGGGTTGGAGGAAATATTTTTGTCCTATGCATTGGACAAAGTCAGTGATCTAGAAAAATTTCCCACGATGCTCACGGATTTGCCGTGGAAGGAAATCGTGAGATATTTTCAGGATATCTCACGACAGTTGCTTTTGAAAATCAAGCCGAAGTAGTTTCTTAGTAACTGTTCAGGGTTTAGCAAAGCAGCCTTGGTGTCATTCCCGTGAAAACGGGAATCCATACATAATTTAAGGCTGGATCCCCGCCTACGCGGGGATGACATTGCCAACTCGTGATCGGGTACGTTTCTTACATTTGCATTTTTTCGTTTAAACGCGTACTATGGCTCCATCATGCCGCGGACGAAAACGCCGGTTACGGAAAAGAATACGAAAAACGATATCCTTGATGCGTATCGGGAGCTCCTCACCGAAGTGACGCAAGGAGTGGTCAACGATGGGGGAGAGCAGGAAGAAAAGCTGTTGGTGGATACAGCATCCAAAGAAACCGTCGAAAAAATTACGACCGACCTATCTCGGTTGAAACTTTCCCTCAATCAAACCATCGCTCAATTGACCGAACGATTAACCGAGGAAGCAGAACGACTCGCCCTCATCCGGAAGGCAATCGTCGTAGCAGAAAAAGATCTTGCCGAAACGCAACAGATAAAAGTACGTGCCGGGATGCTTGAGCGGATGATTGCGCTGCAAAAAGAGAAAGAAGAAGCGTTTGAAAAAGAGATGAAGGGGGCGCGGGAGAGCTGGGAGCTCGAACAAAAAGAATATGATGAGCGCACGAGGCGGGAACGCGGGCGGGAAGAAGATGCATATCGCTATGAGCAGGATCTTACCAAAAAGCGAGATAGCGACGCACGGGAAGAAGAAAATCGCGTCATAGAGCGGGAAAAGAACGCGGATAAAGAAGCGCGAGCCCAGATGATGAAGGAACTTGAAGACCTGCGGAAGCGGGTAGCACAGACTCCTGCAGAGCTGGAGAAAGCAGTAAAGGATGCAGTGGGCATGTCGCTTGCCCAAGCCAAACACGAGGCGGAGATTGCCACAAGACTTGCCAAGCAGGAATATGACGGAGAGATTCGCGTGCGGGAGTTGACGATTGATCAGCTTGAGACGACCGTAAAAAATCAATCCGTGGACATTGGCAGACTAAGGACGCAACTGGATGAGGCAATGAAACAAGTCAAAGATATCGCCGTGGCCGTTATTGAAGGACCGAAGAAAGAAGGAGCGGCACCTCAGGAAAAGTCTTCTTCTCAATGAAGACACTTTTCCGAACGATTTCGTAACATCACAACATCGGCATTGTCCCCCTTGATTTTCAGAGAGAGAGAGTAGTCTGTTGGCATATGTCAGAAGCTGAGGGAAATGATCCATTTATTGCGGAAGCAAGTAAGAAATTTATTATAGGTAAAGTGGAATATGAATACAAATTTGTGGCGCAGGTTGCTGAATTATTGAGACAAGGATTTGCGTCAAGCGGGCTGGAATACGATGTTTGTTCTGGAGACGGTCTGATGCAGTATGGCCGCATGCAGGGCTTACAGCCGGGAAGAGGAATAATAAGTGATCCAGATATCATAAAACCGGACATTCAAAAAAAAATGGACGAGAGGTACGGTATTGGTATGTGGGGATATGTTGAAATCCAAAATCAGGATGGAAATAGCACCTTTAAACCGCTCATTAAGACTCCAGAGCCCCATAAGTGAACTTAGATCGATGTCAAATGTTTTGTCAGGGAAACCTGCAGGTTTTGACATTCATTACGGCTTGAGGAGGGGGGCTGCGAGGGTG
>CAYHFH010000094.1:3958-4487 GCA_964355865.1 uncultured Gammaproteobacteria bacterium | reverse complement strand
GACTTTTGAAGGAATCTGACGAGGAAATACTGTAAAACGTTGTTTTGTCCCCGGTTTGCATGACGACCAGACCTTTTTGCACCAATGCGTCAAGGACGCGATATACAGTAGTCCGCTTCAGCGGACAAATTTTGGATAGCTGGACGACCGTGCTCCAGCCACGTTTGGCAAGAGAGAGATAGACCTGCTGTTCCTGGTCGTTTAATCCAAAGACTGCTAGATCGTTGTCAATTTCCATACCTGTCCACTATTATGGACAACACGTTTACAAAAAGCAAGCGTACGATATACTATGGGTTATGTAATGAAATTGGAGGTGGAAAAATAATATGTCAGAACACAAGGAGATAACTTCGTACCAGCAACGCATCGTGTATCGTCAATTAAGAGATTTAGATTTGAAAAACGGAATGGACCGCGGTCTGGCCGAACTGGCGACACATCTGGTCAAGGATCACCACTTAGGTGGTCATGACCAAGCTGATCTATTTGAGATAGAGTTTTATAAACATTCTGTAGCCATCGGCAA
>CAYHFH010000094.1:0-3948 GCA_964355865.1 uncultured Gammaproteobacteria bacterium | reverse complement strand
CAAAGGGGAAGTATCAATAATCAACACACTTGGGGATACATTTGATAATGAACCCGCTCGTCTTAAGTTGCTAGGGCTTATATTTTGTACGCAAAATACCCCGGAAAAAACGGCAGTTCATCGGGGACTAATAGTAAAAAAAGAATGAGTTATGTATCCATGGACGTATCGAAGCCGGGGTAATATATTAGATGGTTTTGATAGTCTCTTTCAAGGACTGTCCCCAAAATGCGTAAACATGTACACTGAAAAAATTGTGGTTTTGCCTGATACGCCTCGATTCACAACGACACCATGTACCTGACTTTCCCGTGTTGGCCCAACACAAAGGCCGATGATATATGTACCTGGCTGATCCCATAGCTCTGGAGAAATTTGTGGCTACCCTTTTTGCATTTCATCATCAGTCCAATCTGATTCATCTTCATCACCTATAACGAAACCTCTTCATTTTTAGTATACCTCATATGTCAAATTGCTTTAACTCATCCGCACGCACGCCCTGAGCGAAGTCGAAGGGTGCTTGCTCGTTAAAGTCAAATTGTATTTCTTCATTTGATCTCCGTTATAAATATAGGTAGTATAGCTTGTTGGGATAGGATAAAATGAAAGATATCTATGAATATTGAAACACTTCAACGAAATGTGAGATATGCGGCAGAAACGATCTACAAAGAGACGGGAAAATCTGTCGGTGGTCCGACGAACCAATGCCGACGGTTTGTTGGTGCGGCGTTGAGTGGGTTATTGCCGAACGATGCATTGCTAGGTTATTTACAATTAATCGAGGAAGAGCGCGTTGGCGTTCGCAGATTGGAGATGCTTTACGCGGAATATCCTCCGCTGGAGGAAGTTTTGCAATGTTATGGCGATAACCCAGGAGTCCCGATTATCATTGAGGGTCCTTTTATAAAAAATATCAACGAATTTCATTGTGCAGCTATAATTTGTAATGGAGGAGGACAGTGGGCAATCGCCGATTCACTCTTGGAGAAAGGGCTTGATATCGTAAACTCTCCTGACGACGTTGTCGCGTGGGCTAGGAAAACTTTTTATCTCGACACCGCCTTTTTCTACCCCGTTGAAGTGAATGGATAATTTTTACTTTGTTAGACACCCGCACGTTTACCCTGAGCATAGTCGAAGGGTGCTTGGCCGGTATGTAATTTTTTTAGTGACCGGTATTGATCCGCTGGAAAACGGGGGCATTTGACAGGACGATGGGCAGTGCGGTATAACGCTCTGATGCGCTGGCATCCTATTTTCCTATAACGATGAACGAATAGCATCGCATTTTTTTATCCCTTGGAAGTGGAAGCGTAGGCGTATCGAAAGTTGCAGATGGTGCATTTCTTGGTGTATGATTGGTATACACCTTTCATATATGCATAAAGCGGATTTTGAAAAAGAAATAAAGGCGATCTTTGGTGCAGATGCGGACGCTTCGGCTATCAAGAAAAAACTTGAGGAAGAATTAGGAAACTACCTTACGCTGGAGGAAGTCGTATGTTTTTATAGCCATCGCGATGAAGCAGCGAAATCACTGGAAGGAGCACTTCATACTCTCAGTGCGTTAGAGAAAGGAGATTCAGATATTGAAATAGAATCCATCCCCACTTCGATTGATGGTGTACGTATCGCAAGCGGTAGGCGCGCACTGCGAAGACCTGGACACCGTAGCCTAGAAGATAACGCACTTAGAAATGTGATGAAAACAGAAAGAGAAAGATAATTTTATTGCAATCCTCTGCGTTGGACCAACGTTTATAGCGTATCAAAAATGGTCTGTTCCATTGCTTCAGATTGGGAGAGGAGGTCGTTTTTGTGTATCCGATCTATATTCCGACAGCTCACCAATTTCTTTTTTTATATGTCTCAAACGCCGCGTTTGCCGTTGAAGGAGTAAAGCTCGCTGCACTATTGGGGGGATCTGTCCCCACCATCCCTATCGGCGAAGTACGTCCCGCCACCAATATGGCCGTTATCATGGGGAAATAACTTCTACGAAAACAAATTATCTCATCAAATTTGCTTTAATTTATCCGCACGTGCTGATGATCTAACGCAAAAAGAGATGCGTTGTATTTTTCATCGCTTGTTCGATGATTGCGGCGACTCGCTCTAATTGCTCCATATCTTCCGTCCCCACAGCAATGCGAAGGAACGGTTCTCCGTAGCGGGTATTTGACGACGTGAGATAGATGCGCGTCGTGTCAAAGCCGAAGCTTGTGCCGGCAACGAGCGGAATCTGTTGGCGTTTGGCTTCGCCGATTGCCCTGCGGATGAAGGATTGGGCGGCTTTAATCGTTGTTTTTTGATGTTTGTACCGAAGTGCCATAAGGTATCCGTGGAAGCGATAGTTTTTTGTCCATGCATAGCATGGGTGAGCAGGGGAGCCGGGGTAGACGACTCCCGAGAAGGAAGGAGCTTGTCCGGATGCGATGAACGATGCTAAACGACCGGCCAGATAATGGGTATTCCGGTTTATGCGGTTCAAGCGTCCTTCAAGTAGTTTTCTATTCGGCGCAGGGAGAGCATGGGCGGAGAGATCCGTGATATTCGTGCCGCAGTTTTTCCGGTAATCAAATAATTTTTCTGTCCCCGGGCCATACGCCCAGATCATTCCGGCTGTCACCCTATCAGCGCCGAACTGGTGAAACTTGATGAGGCTTTCATAGACCACGAGCCGGATATGGCGATTACGCCCCAGAAGCATGGGGAGAGGTTGGAAGGCGATAGAGAGGGCCGTGTTGCCTACCACCAGTGTCATATCGTGGTGGACATGTTTGATGAGATATTTGATGATGGTGGTCACGTCGGGGGATTCCATGGTGGCGCTATTGGTGAGGGAGTCCAGAAATATCGCCGTTGGTTTTTTTCGGTTGATCAACGTAATGATGGCATCCGTATCGGTTTCCGGTACGATCTTCGCGCGAGAATCGCAAGCGGCAAGGATGAGCCCTTTGCCCTGGAAATACGTGTTTTCTCCGATGATGACCGGACCCGCCATAAATTTCTCGCCTTGGAGAAAGGCAAGTACGGTCGTCAGTCCCGCCATGCCCGAGGAGACGAGGTAGGTGTGAACCCCGAGGGTCACGAATCCGTCAATGTATTCTTTCCGGAATGCCTGCTCGTAGGGGATTGCGTCGTGGTGGTAGTCGCGTTTGTAGTCGTTCATCGTCATCGTGATGGTGCCGGATTCGTTACCTGCTTCATCGTAAAGCGCATGGAAGGCTGACGGCGATTGCCAGTTGAGGACGACTTTTTGTGCAGAGGTTTCCAGAAGAAGCGTCCGATAGAGCATAAGAGCAATTCGTTTGAGATTTCGTAATGTGGGTATATTTGTTATTCGTTTCGATGCAGAAAGGCGATAGAGCATAGTGTTGATTGCTTTTTTTGCGTCGATCTGCCGGGGGAGGGATTTTTGAAGAGATGACAAAAGTGTGTGTTTTTCGGCGATATCCGCGTGAAGATCGGTAAGCGTTTGAGCGGATAACGTTTTTGATTCTTCGTTGTGTTTCATATGGGTTTGGGGGTATTATAGCACTCGACATGATACTGACCTCAGTTGATCTCGGAGAAAAGAAAATTGATATTCCGGGCTATGATATCGTGGCCACACGGCCGGGTAAAACACTCCTCGTGACAGCCGGAATGGATGGCGATGAATATGCCAGTATCGAAGCGTGCTACCGTCTCATAGATAGGGTTTCTGTTTCGGGTGTTGCCGGGAGACTTATCATAATCCCGATTGTCAACACTCCGGGTTTTTGGGAAGAAAAGAGCGTCAATCCCATGGACGGTACGTTTCCGAAATTTGCCGGAGTGGGCAAGCCTGGCGGATCGCCCACCCAGCGCCTCGTCCATTGGCTCGTGGATACCTTCGCCAAGAAAGCAGATCTTTGGCTTGACCTACACGGGGGCACGCGCACGGAAACGATTGCTTCT
>CAYHFH010000093.1:0-4509 GCA_964355865.1 uncultured Gammaproteobacteria bacterium | reverse complement strand
GGTGGCCCGGAAGATCATGTCTCCTTCCGAATCTTCTTTCTCGATGGTTGCAGTGTTGTACCCGCCCGCCGGCCCGTTTCGACTCAACGAGGCGAGCGAGGCAGGTTGTTGTGTCGTTAATTTATTGAATTGTTCGAGAGATTGTATTCCCGGCGGCATATAGACCGGTGGTTCGGAAAATAGGTTGTGTGTTGATGTATCAGGGGTCATGTAGGTCACTTCGTCAAGCATTTTGAAGTTCGGAAGTCCGGTTTTGCGCGGATAGTCTTTAGCAAACGTCAGTTCGGGATATAAGCCTTTCTCATGGGCATCGGATTGGATCCAAAACCGCACCACATTGCCGTACGATCGTTTGTCTGTGGCGACGACCGCCGGCCGCACCCCGGTCGTAAAGTAGCCTACGCTTTTGTTTTTGGCTGATAGCTGAGAGCTGACCGCTGATAGCTCTACCTCATACAATTTCCAGGTTTTTGTTTCTGTGAGTAATTTCCAAAATTTCTTCGGTTCGAGGCTAGGAGGAGCCGCCACGTACCGTATGCCAAAGAGGTCGTAATCTTGGGCCCTATCCTCATTAAAGTATTGCTCCACGTCAGAGTTGGGCGACCAGGTTTCCGGGAGCCACAGGACGCTTGGTATTCCGTAGGTCGATAGATCCATGTAGTACGGCGTCTCCGAGACGCGAAAATCTTTCCCAAATCCGCCGCCGCGCCCGGCATAAACCCGGCCCGGAGGAAGCGCGCGGATGGCGGCAAACAGGGCTAATTCATCGGCTCTCACTGCAGCATGGGCGTCGATGGATTGCGTGATCAGCCGGTCATTGTGGCGTGAGTATTCGATTGTTTGTTTATAGATTGGGGGGAGCACGATAAAGATGATAAGACCATACGACAATAAGACAGGAAGATATGCAATTTTCTTTGCCATTTTTCCTAATTCATAATTCATAATTCCTGATTCGGGAGAAGTGAAAATATGGTTGACTATGCCAATGAGGGTCTGGATGCCAATGGGTATGAGGAATAATCCCGCCACATGGACGCCCACGATGAAGCGTGACAAATGAAATTCCTTCATACCCGGGATGAGGTCGATGAGTGGCCCCCACGTCCCTCGCCCAAAATACATAAGGAGCCAGAATGCAAATAACAAGCTGAACGCGAAGTATGAATTATGAATTATGAAAATTGAATTATGTGTTGGAGTATTACGCCGGTTATCTTTACTTATTTCGTAATTCGTACTTCGTAATTCATGATTCGGCCAGAACGACGCGATGAGTCCTATAATCACCAGTGTCGTCATCCACGGAGCCCTTCCCCAGTCAAAGAGGTCGCCGTTAAAAAGCCGCGTGATAGTCTCGAGGGCGCCATAGGAAGCAAATTTCCACGGTGGGTCCCAGAACGAGATGTTGTGGTAATTGTCCGCGAGGAAAATGGGGACGATCCAATAGCTCAGGAAAAAGATGACCACGGCAGACAAGAGGAAAAGTTTGGTTAGTTGGTTTTTCGTTACTTCGTAGATATCTGAAATGCGTTGTGATTCAAGGATCATCATGACCGGCCGCGCAAATGCTAAAGGGACAAGCGAGAGCATGGCCATAATGCCCAGGCCAAGATGGCCCATGGCCGTGGCCGTGAGGAAAAGAACCGCCGGCCAAAATGCCGGAAAAATTCTAAATTCTAAATTCCAAATCCTAAATAAATTCCAAATCTCAAATCCAAATGATTGAAACAGTTTTGGATTTTGAACATTTGTATTTTGATATTGTTTAGGATTTAGAGTTTGGTGCTTAGGATTTGTGGCGAAGAATCGCCAAGCATAGGCTATCGCCATCGGCATCCACACCATCCCAAACAATTGACTGCTCAGCCCATATCCTCTCCATAAGAATGATGGGGGATCCAGGCCATAGAGCCCGTCGGTTGAGAGATGACTGGCGAGGATAGCCCCAATCCCGGCGACGAGCCAAGGCAATTTGATTACCCGAAGGGCCAGGAAAACCGAGAGAGGAAAAAAACACAGGAGGAGGTAGATAATGAAGTGATAATATTGAAATAGACTCATCTGACTCATTTGCCCCATGAAACTCGTGAGTCCCATCATCATCCTCCATGATCCGACTATGAGAATCTGTGGTACATGACTGTAATAAAATGGCAGATTGTAGCCCTCCGCCCAATTGGGGACCCAATGATCGACGAGATATGAGGAAAAACAGATAGGGTAGGTGAGTAAATTATCTGAACACTTTTTAGATGCAAAGTCCCACACCTGGTTTGTCCTATCAACGAGGGCGAACTGGAATGCATTGTCGTTGGGGTCGATGGTGGCCGAGGGCTCCAGCCGGTAGAGCCAGAGGTTAAATCCGATGGCAAAGATGAGCATCCCTACCGCGATAATTTTTTCAAATCGTTTCATAACATAGTCGAAAGTCTCTAAAGTCCAAAGTCTATAATGTCAAATACTTACAGACTTTACAGACTTTCATGGCCACAGCACCGGTCGCAGCCAATCCACATGATCATCGTCCTTCCCGTCGCCTCCGTCCGTCGTCGTGAGTCCGAGCTTCCTCACTCCCGCCACATTCACACTGATATGCCTTGGATTATCATACCGCCCGATCTTTTCCGAACGCCACAGCAGTTTGTCATCGCCATAGACTTCAAAGACTGCCGATCCTTTCCCTCCCGCTTCCGTATCGATCCCGTAATCAGTCGTAAATGTTTTGAAATGTCCCCCGATATCATAATTAAAAAAACTAGGGGAGTGAAGGCCCAACCCACTTCGGTAAAATGCATATTGGACCGAGAGAAATGATTGTTTGGAGTATCCCAAATATGCATTGACGGGCATATCGGTTTGTCGCTTCCCGTACCCAATTTCGGCGATATACGGTGTGAACTTCGTGAGCGATACGGGTTTTTTTGTGATGAGGGGGAGATTGCCAGCGGTGAACGCGACAAGGGGCAGAAGACAAGAGACAAGGAACGCGGCTTTCGTTTGCCGAGCCAGATACCAAAAGACGACGCCAAATAGTCCGAGCAGTACGACGGATGTCGTGATGGTAGAGAAGGGTTGCGTGAGAAGCGTGAGTCCCGGAATCCCGTTATTGGGATAGTTGACGATGAGAGCCGTGTGGAGATTGTAAAAATAGAAAATGGTGAAAAGAGAATAGAAAATCCCAAACAGTCGGACATTAGTCACAAAAGGCACTCCCTTGCGAGGCTGCAAGGGAGTGCCTTGCGAAATAAAGAATGCTGCCCAAATGAGTAAAAATACGGTTAACGGGAATGCATACCGGTCATGCGACTGCGTTTGAAACAAGAAAAATGCCCCGTTGACGAGGATGAGCGATTCGAAGAAGTATTGGATTATTGACCAATGATGAGAATCGTCACTCCCGCGTACGCGGGAGTCCAGAGAAAAATACTTCACACTGGATCCCCGCGTTCGCGGGGATGACACAACGCTTTGCATGAATGCTTGCCGAAGGACCGCAAACAAATAAACCCCCGAAAACAGCACCAGCCCCACGGTCTTTGCGTTCATGATGCCCAGGGCCAAAAATTTATCGCTCATGGCCATCCCTTTTGCCCCCGAGGCGATCCACCAGAGGTTATAGGCGTTCAGGCTCATGAGCGGAAAATAATCGTAGTTTTCCGTGAGACTGGCCATTACCCGGGCCATATTGTGAGTCAGGAAAAATTCGATGTTCAGTCCAAAGAAGGCCAGTGTGCTTCCGGCTATTGCCCGCACCAACCCCTGGTACCCGAGCGTCTGCCAAACGAACAGGAAAAACACCGGGCCATAGATCATGTTTTGGAGTTTGGTCATGACGCCCACCATGTAGAGGAGCCCGGCCAAGACCGGCCAGCGCTTGAGGACGGCCACAACCGCGGCCAGAAAGATGAATACTCCCACGCTATCGACCTGTCCCCACCACGCCCCGTCGATGAGGGAGATGGGGGAGAGGAGGTAGAGGAGAGCGAGAATATAGGTGAGTTGAGATGATTGAAAAAAACTCGATGGTCTGTCATCCCCGCGCAGGCGGGGATCCAGTCTTTTTATTGAACTGGATTCCGGGTCAAGCCCGGAATGACGTTTTCCTATCCAGATGATGATTCCGGCGATACCGAAGTCGGCCAGTATCGGCAGCATTTTGGAGATCGTCAAAAAGAGAAGATTGCTGTTATTCCAGAATTCATTGAAATTATGGGGATCGGCAAAGAGTTTATACACCCATACCATCGCCCCGAGCGTATACATAAATGGCGTCGGGTAGTTGCTGTTACTGACCTTCAGTCCCTCAATGATGCCTTTATCGACGACGGCCAGTCCCCACGCTTTCCAAAACGATACATCCGCCTCAAAGCCGGGATTGGGGATGAGCGCCAAGCGCAAGAATAGGGCGAGGACAAGTCCCACCCAAAACCATTTCGGAAGCTTCATAAAAATTATTGTAGCAGATGTGGATATTATTGAGAGGTCCAGGATACGCTAGATCGGAAG
>CAYHFH010000092.1:0-4511 GCA_964355865.1 uncultured Gammaproteobacteria bacterium | reverse complement strand
GATTTGACGGGTTTTTTAACAAAAACGTAGTAGACGACGGCTATGGCGATGATGCCGAGGAACGAAGCAATCTGGGCTTGAGTGAGTATGGGATCAATGCTCATGGTTATTCCTCCAATAATTCTTCCGCTTTATATGCGAGGTATAAAAATAAGATACCAGTGACAAAATCAAAAGTCAACACAATCGGATCCCGCGTCACAAATACTGCGGCAAACCAAGCAATGCCTGCATTGGTCGCGGATGCGGAAAATACACGAAGTATTGGCTTGGTTAATTCAAACGATAACGTCATTGGCATACACTCTACCACTCCATTACAATCCCTGTCAACCAATTTTTCCCTGATTCCTCGCGTCTTTGCAGCAGGCGGCAGCGCCCCGTCCGGCGGCAGGAGTTTAGGTTGTACAGTAGTGCAAGCTGCAGCAAATGCGGCGCAAGACGGAGCCGATTTCATTGCAAACACCAGCTGGCGGATGCCCCACCGCGTCGTATTTCAATATCTTGGCGGCAGCGCGATGTATCTCCGGGGGTTGACGCACACGGATCAGGCCGGCACCGGCGGGGGAGGCGTGGAAGTGACTCCTGCACAGCGGGAAGTAGTTAGGCATTATGTATTGATGACCAACACCGGCAGGCCGGTGAGCGAAGCGTTTGCTTTGGTTTACGGTCCGGAGTGGAAAGACATCATCAAAGATATGGATTCGGAATTTACCGGGTACTACGTCCCGTCCATGCTCCATAAGGTACTCCTCTATGAACGGCGCCAGGCACTTTTTGACGCATTTGGTATCCGTGAAGCCGAGGGAGTCAAGATACCAACAACCCTGAATGAGTTAGTTGAATCGCTCGTTACCTACGAATCCGCGCTTGTTGAGGAAGCGAGGAGAGGTGATACATTTGAGGCAGATGAATTAGCTGAATTTCGAAATGAAGTCGTCCGTCACCTTGGTGCATTTGCAAACTTGTATCGAACGTTTAATTCCGGAAGTCAGATAAAAAAAGTTTCCATCGAAACCATTTTATTTGACAGCCTGCCTTTGGATATCGTAAAAGACACAGTCACTTCCGTATCCAACCCCTCTGGCGGAGGAGGAGAGGGGGAGGAAGCAAGACCGGCAGCACCAGCAAGACCGGCAGCACAAGAAGATCAATATCTAACCCATTGGGAGGAGGCGGCCAGGCCGGCGGCTGCGGCTATGGCGGCGGCGTTTGATGAAAAAGTGGCTAAGCCGCTTCAGGATGCGGCAGACGAAGCGTGCGGGACAAGCGACGCAGGATCAGGACTTAGTGCTGCGCTTTGGGCCCGGGAGAGCCATAAGGACGGCCACTATGCCAAACAGCATGATGAGAATACCGAAGAGAAGATACGTTATGGTAAAGGCGTTGTTCATGGTAGTTCTCCTTTTTTAGCAAGAAAGAGGCTGATGATAAATGATGATATGGCAAGTCCTCCACCTGCCAGTATAGCAAGCCAATTTGGATTGTCAAACGAAGAAAACACCGGTGCTACGACCCCGATTGCCAAAAATACGTTCCCTGCATTATCAAAAATATTGGAAAGCCGATTGATCTGGCCAACCGTTAATACCGGCTCTTTCCAAATGTATAGGACGCCAAATGATTCCATCGCTTCTTACTCTACCACCATCCCGCAAAATATGTCAACCGATTTTTCCCTCATCCCGAGAGTCTTTGCAGCAGGCGGCAGCGCCCCTTCGGGCGGATCGGGCCTGGGTTGCGCCGCGGCCCGGATGGCGGTAGTTATGGCAAAGGGCGTTGCCGGATTCATAGAAAACTCGTCCTGGCAGATGCCCCACCGCGCCGCTGTTCAATATCTCGGCGGCAGCAGGCTCTATCTGCAAAACAAAACGACCGGCGATCAGGACGGCACCGGCGGAACGTCATACGTCCCAGCCGCGTCGAGTCAAACTCGACAGCCACGTTTGACGGAGGCGTTTGACCGGCGGCGGAGGAGGAGAGAGGACGCAGGAAGCAGAACCAGCAACACAAGCAACACCAGTAACGCGAGTAGAGGAGATAGCACGACCGTATGCAGCAAAGCTGGAAAATCTTGTTGAGCAGCGTGTCACTGACCCACTCAACAATGCAGCGGACGAAGCCTGCGGAACGGGATTTTTACCAGATCAGCCACGCTTGATTGCAGACATGAGGAACAGCTTATTTGCTGGAGGACTTTTTGGGCGTGGTACGGAAAACCAGGAGGGCAAACAAGAGAATCGCTACCGTGAGGAGCATATAGGCAGCAGCAGCATCCCCCAAAATTTTACTGAATTGTTCGAAACTCATAGATCAGCACTCCTTTCAAATAACCATAACGCGATAAGTAATGACACTATACCAAACGGCAAATGGAGAAACAAGAGTGATTGGAATTTCGCAGGAGTAGTGGCGAGAAATCCCGGACTGATGACGAGTATACCAAACCAACCGGATGCCAGATTGACAAATAATGATCCAAACACATTCGCAAATGTTTTTGGTGATATCGGTATCATTGATCCTCAATCTACCACTGTTCCTCATGCCTTGTCAACCAATTTTTCCTTAATCCCGCGGGCCTACGCAGCAGGCGGCAGCGGCCCTTTGGGCGGATCGGGGACGAGGTGCGCAGTCGTGCGGGCAGCCGCGGGACTCGCGAAAAAATCAGAAGAATTTTTCCGTCAAAGCTACAAGATGCCGTGGAGGGTGGTTGGAGGTGGATTATTTGGGAATAAAGTCGGATCCGGCGGCCCGCCGCCTCCACCGGTTGATGAATATGAAAAAGAGCTGCAAGCGCGGTATTCACGCATTGCCCTATTGGCATTTTTGGCCAGCATCTTACGCTCGTCTGATCCCTGTAGTCAGGCTGCAAACTATTATGATCAGCTCAAACAGTCGGCGTACGAAAGCGCTTTAGGTTTTTATAAGTCATCACTCCAAAATGTCTATGCGTTCGACACCTTCGTCAATAACAACCCATCGCTTTCTGACAGCATTAAACGATCATTAGGATACTTTGGTGACGTTGCTCAGTGTAAGGCTATTGGTCAATGTGTGACAGATATCTGGGATGCTACAAAAAAGAGTGCAACAGATTTATCTGCTGGGGCTGGTCTTAGCGCACTTATACCAAGTAACAAACCTCCAAAAGTTCTCCCAGGTAACCCTAACTACAAACCATACAAGGAGATAATGAAACAAGCAATATCAGAATATGATAAAAGTCACACGAGTAAAGCATTTATACAAAAGAAACAAAAATATGATGAAAAATCGATATCGAACATTCTTAACGTACCTATAAAGGGATCTGATTGTGATGAAATAAATGATGATATATGTCCAATAAATATTGCAAAAGAAATAGCACTTCCAAATCCGGTTGGGAAGACTCATCTCCAATTTCTGGCAGAGTCAATCGTCCAGAGACCAGAAAAATACGAGACCATTCTATCGACTATGTTTCATTTTTATGTTCCATTTATAGGAACACGCCTTGATCCAAAGGTAGGAAAAATGTTCTCAGAATCTCGTTTTCCAAACTATGGAGTAAGTTCGGATTCCGATATATTACGGATTAATGATTATATTAACGATGAATACAAAATAACACATAAACCTGTTGAAAATTATAAATTGCTACTATATTCTTTGGAATTAACTAACGGGAATATTGATGATGCGCTTTCTCTAGTAAATAGATATTATAAAATCAAAGTCAGAGCTCCTGGTGATTTTGGCGATTTAAAAACTAATATAGATGAGTTCAAGCTAAAAGTATTGGATGAATTTTCTCAAGATATACCGTGGCATTCTCTTGGAGAAGATCATCCTCCATTTACATATCAGGGAGTAGTTCAATTTGGTGAAGTTCGATATGTTTATGCCCGAAAGGGTAGCGATTTTGATTTATCCCTATTTAATAGGGTAGGCGAAGCATATCATACAACTAACATTATTTTATTATCAAGAAATTTTTCTCCAGAGCTTGTGTCTGTAATGGTTGTGTCAACAGATGTTTTAGAAGGTGAAATAATTGGTTTGGGTAAAATAATTACAGAAACGAGCGCGCTGGTGGATCTATATGAAATAGATTCCTATCTCGGTCAATTCGACCCCGACTCGCCCCGTCCTTGGCCGCCGCGGTGTGAAGAGAAGCAGTAGAAGTACTGACTTTGCTAGGTATACCCTACAAAGTAGGGGGGTATTCGGTTGGATTGAACATTGTTTAAATTCGGGATAATAGAAAACTGTACGAGTTGGGATTTTTTCGTTCTTCTTCCGGGTCAGAAATAGACATCGTCAAAAAAGTAAATAATGTTCAAGAATTGTTTGAAATAAAGTCTTCATCGAAAAAGAGCAGAAACAGGAACGACGTCGTCTCTATTACTTCCGAAAACGCAGGAGATTACTTAAAGTAAATAAAATGTTCGACGGCCGGGAGTATTGCGAGGGGAAATAATGCGTTTCATAGATATGGACAAATACGTTTCATTATGATACGATTA
>CAYHFH010000091.1:2455-4568 GCA_964355865.1 uncultured Gammaproteobacteria bacterium | reverse complement strand
CTCTCCCACCGGTCCCAGAGAAGTAATATCGGAGTCGCAACAAACGGCGACGAGTACGTTCCGGAAACCGTACCGACTAATAGCGCGACGACAAACCACCGTACTGTTTCTCCACCCATCAGGATAAGCGCCAAAAGCATGAATATGATAGTAAACGAATTGGTGAGCGAACGGCCCATGGTCTCAGTAAGCGCACGGTCGGCAAGCTCATCAAACCGCGTCTTGTCATCGCGCCTGCGGTATTCACGGATACGATCAAATACGACGATCGTGTCATGAACCGAAAAACTCATCGTCGTCAAAAATGCCGTGACAAATAGCGTATCAACTTCCACCCCCCACCATACGCCAAAAAGCGAAAATATACTTAACACGACAAGCAGATCGTGAATAAGGGCAACGATTGCTGACGCACCAAATTTAATATTTTTGAATGCATAGGCAACATAGGCAAAAATACACAAAATCGCTAAGATTGCTGCAGCAAATGCTTTCACCAGTAGCTCGCTTCCCAATACCGGACCCACCGTCTCATTACGTAAGATTGTGGCAGTACTACTGGCCTCGCTCTCAACCTTACGCTCAAAACCCGCAACTTTTTCACTTCCATCGGGTTTGATACGCAGAAGAAATGTATTGTTTCCGGATTGTTGGATGCTCGCGACAGACATTCCTTGATTTTGGGCAACATTTGAGAGGATACTTTGAGCCACTGGTTTGTCAAATGATAGCTCCAAAAGAGTACCACCCGTAAAATCAATCGAGGGCCGCAGTCCAAACCGGACAAGGGAATAAATACCCGGCACAAGTATAAGACCGGAAATAAAGGCATAAAGCCAAAAATATCTACTAAATCGAATCATATTTTTCCTTTTTCCTTTTCTCTATACAGCACTCTCACAAATGTCCTCGTCACAATAATACCGGTAAACAAACCAACTAACACCCCCAAAAATAATGTGAGCGCAAAACCCCGCACCATGCCGGACATGGGCAAAAACTGCCAGTTGCCGGGATTATAGAGGATGATGGCCGTCAATATTGTTGTAACATTTGCGTCCCGTATACTATCCCACGCCCGTCCGAATGCCTGTTCCATAGCGATCCCCGATGGTTTTCCGCGCCGCCGCTCTTCTTTGTACCGTTCAAATATAAGGATATTACTATCGACCGCCATACCGATGGACAGTATAAACCCCGCAATTCCCGGCAATGTGAGGGTGACTGGAATAATACGGAATAGAGCAAATGTCACGAGTCCGTAGACGATAAGAGCTAAATCCGCGAGTAATCCAAGCCTGCCATATTGGGCAATCATAAAAATGGCAACTATAGTCAAACCGATGAGTCCTGCGCGTATGCTCTTGGCAACCGATGCCGCGCCCAGGCTTGCGCCGATTGTCCGCTTCTCGACTACGCTCACCGGAACGGGAAGGGCGCCGGCAGCAAGTTGTAATGATAAATTCTTTGCCTGCTCGACGCTAAACCCGCCGGTGATCACCGCCCGTCCGTCGGTAATTGCTGTACTCACCCTCGGCCACGTAAGCGGCTGGTCATCGAGAAATATAATAAGATGTTTATTGACCAACCGCGCCGTTTCGGAAGCAAACTTCCCAGCCCCGTCACCACTAAACTCAAGAGCTACCTGAGGAGCACCGGTGTCGCTTCCGAAATCCAGTTTAGCGCTTTTGAGATCCTTGCCGGTAATATTCACTGAAGTAGAATTGGCAAGAGTCGGAAACACATTGGCGGCACCAGTGGCCGCGGCGACATCACGAAATTCACGGAACTCAAGACTTGCTGTTTGCCCAATGAGAGCAACGGCTGCCTCAACATCGGTGACGCCCGGAAGTTCTACGATGACGCGATATGCGTCTGATGTTTTAGCCGTCTGCACGACCGGTTCACTGACCCCAAAAAAATTGACTCTCCGGTCGATGACCTGCCGGGAAGATTCCAGCGCATCATCGCGCTGTGCGGCCGGAATACTCTTCATGTCAGCGTTAAGCACGATGTGCGTACCACCGGAGAGATCCAATCCCAAGTGTGTTTTGAATTGCTTTTGAATGCGGATGTTCCCGGTATGTATGTTGATCTCCGGAGGGTTAACCGT
>CAYHFH010000091.1:0-2355 GCA_964355865.1 uncultured Gammaproteobacteria bacterium | reverse complement strand
TCCGTCAACGAGTTCCTCGACATCCCCAACGATCATGACGCGCGATCCGGTAAGAATCCCTATGACAAACGGATCCCGCCGGCGCTTACGGAAAAGAAATTCTTCTTCTGTCATCACGGTATAGTTAAGTTCCCTCCCACGCTTCGTTTCCTCTAGTTTAACGAGTTGAGCAAGTTCGGGGAGCACCACGGATCCCACAACCAAAAGGTCGACATCCGAGGATCCCCGCTTTGGCAATGCCCGCAGGAACCTGCCCGAAAGCATGACAAATTTCAATTTGCCCAGTTTCGGACGGTGTTTAAGAATATCCCACCCTAGTCCACTTGTTTTCCCGATTAGCTCAATAAGCTCAAAATACAGAGGGTAATCTTTGCGGAACATATAAAAGAGCCGGTTTGCCCGGGCTTCTTTGCTCACCATCCCGGCCTTTTCCATGTGCGCGAGCTCCCGCCTTACGGCGTTAATTTCCTCATCAACTCTGCGCACGATATCCCGGACATGAAAAATGGTTCCGGGATGGGAAAGAAACAAGGACAACATCTTCACCCTAACTTTGGAGATAATTAAGTCTTCTAATATCATATACAACTCCCTTCGGGGCAGAAGAAGAAATAACCTATTTTTTAATCGGCGTACCGATGGGCAACATTTCTATCCAAATTTGGCCACGGTTAAGAGAAACTTCTGCGCCTCCCGCGTCAAAAAATTTCATCCGCACAGTTCTCGTTGGCTTTTTCCAGGTTATCGGAGTTTCCTTCCCATCCTGCCAGATAAATCCCGTTCCTGATCCGACATTTTCATAGAGAAGATGCGCATGTTCGTCAACCGGTCCGGTTTCTTTGGCAAACATGATGACTACTGTTTTGGCCGTCAACTGCTGCTTGGTTTCGAGATCCGTTTGGGCCACTCCCCCATTGAAACGTTTATAGCTATTTGAAGACGCGTCCCAATCCCACCGTACGCCGTACTCCTTCTCATATCCCTTCCATGCGACAAAACTCGCAGAAAATGATGCACCGCGTTCCGATTCCTTCGCATCATCTTTAAACTTCCACTGTTCAAACGATTTATCCCACGCGACACCTTTGGTGTCAACATTGGTCCAGCCACGTTCGGCCGCAAGCTTATACAATTTATCGGTAAAACACACCATCGTGTGCTCGGTGGCCACCGGATGATCCAGACGGTCATAATTCCTATAACACGTCGGGAACGAAATGCCAAACTGATCCATATCCTTCACTTTCCAATTATCGATCTGGCAAAGCGCCTTTGCCCTGTCATCGACGGTCGGATCTTCACATCGACCGGCTCCCCCTACATGATTGTAGAGAGCGTCGTACTCGAGAACCCACGGAAGAAAATAAATACGCGCACTGCGCACCGGCGCGAGGGTTGCCGGAGAAGCCGCTGCCCCGCAGTAAAACACACCCATAAAGCGGGTGATACCCCCCTCAGCTACCGTCTCGTACACAATATCAGCAGAAGAAAGACCGGATTGAGGCCGGGATTCCGCATGGTTTTCGATCATCACCGCCAGGGGTCGGCGCTTTTCCCACGTCTCGCGTTCCGGTTTGGTGAAATACATCCCGTTGATTGGACAAAGTTCTGACTTCGGAAGACTCGGGTCGACCGTAAAATGATCCTGCGGTCCTTTTTGTACTGTTCCTTTTACGTCAGCTGGTGTCTGACTACGGCTTGCCATTACCGAAAAAACGCCAAACGCTAATCCGGTCGCGATCAGATAGAGCGCGAGGCCAACGACACTCATGATCAAAAATTGTTGTTTTTTCATTGCTCTTCTATCGCCTGCTTGATGGCAGACATTTCCTCTTTTGACAATTCTATATTCTTGCCCATGCCGTTATCTATTTGTTTCACATACCATCGGTTGCCGCTTCGGGCGTAGAGCGATGTCATGACAACTCCGTTGTTTTTACCATCCAATATAGCCATCGTAAAACTTTGCGCTCCCCCAGTATCGGAAAACGGATTAAATCTCATGACACCGATCCGTTGTATGTGTCCCATTCCGTCCTTCTCCAGATGACTCACGGCTTCTTCCGAATGAGTAGTCCGAACTTTCAAATCCCGGATCTCATTTAACAGATCATTGAGCACCTGGCTCAAAGTCGCTGTGTTCACTCCTCCCGTTAAGCGGTTGTAATGAACTTGGAGCTTCCAGACAATATATGTTAACGCACAAAACCCAAGTATTAACAGCACCAATAACCCGATAATCAAATTATTGTTGAACACCATCCGTATTCATCATCTTACGATCCCGAAGAACCGGTTGTCAACAAGAAAGAGTGGCGAGGCAACGCATACATTGATGATGAGGAAAACAAACGT
>CAYHFH010000090.1:0-4595 GCA_964355865.1 uncultured Gammaproteobacteria bacterium | reverse complement strand
TTTGATACGAAGCGGGACATGTTCCGCCTCTTTGATGTGTTTTGGTGGCCGGCATTTAATTTATTTGTCTGGGGACTCTTGAGCACATATCTCACACAACTCTCAAAAGGATCCGTCAATTTTGTTTTACTTTTTCTGGCCGGTACGATTTTTTGGTCGTTTTTTGACCGCGCAAGCCGTGACATATCGCGGTCTATGGTCGAGGAGCTCTGGAGCCGGAATCTGCCAAATTTATTTTCTACCCCTTTGACGTTGACCGAGTACCTCATGGGTGTACTCACGGTTGCATTTGTCAAACTCGTGATCGGAAGTATATTTCTCTTGGTCCTGTCAAAAATATTTTACGGATTTGAGATCAGTCTCCTGGGATGGCCGGTCATCGGTATCATGGCCGGACTCATGATATTTGGATGGAGTGTTAGCTTTTTTATCCAAGCATTTGTTTTGCGTTACGGGCATACGGTGGAAGTGTTTATCTGGGCAGTGACCGTCCTCCTTCAGCCATTTTCCTGCGTCTTTTATCCGCTGAGCGCCCTGCCGGTTTGGGCTCAGTGGGTGGCGCGGGGATTCCCTTCGATGTATCTGTTTGAACAGATGCGCGCGATTATATCAGGCACCCCGACCAATCCGGGCGATTTCATGCTATCGATAGGTCTCAACACCGTGTATCTCATACTCTCTGTGGTCTTTTTTTACCGGACATTCGGGTATGCCAAAGCCAATGGACTTCTGACAAAACCATATTAAATACTCCATCATCGTAGTTTGATGTATGATGATAGGCAACATGCGGGATCTCCAGGATAATATTTTTCAGACAGCAGTAAAAGAAAAACAACGTATATGGTTGTCTTTTTGGTTCGTGTATATCGCAATTTTGGCGTTGTTGGTATGGGGGAGCACGACAATATTATTTAACTTCCCAAGCATGACGCTTGCCTATACCATCGGCGTCTGGTCGGGGAGAGCGGCATTGACCATACTTGCCATCGTTCTTGTCCCCGGCATATTGGGACGCTTTGCAGTACAGATCAAAGTGACCCGTATTATTACGTTTTACCGGCGTCAGCTGGGTATAACCACATTTCTGCTCGCGTTTACCCATGGGATGCTGGTACGCACTGTCGCCCGTTTTGCGCATGGATGGTATCCTGCGGACATTGCTCCGGTCTTTGAACTATTCGGAAGTCTCGCGTTATCACTGCTGTTTTTATTATTCGTGACGTCAAATGACGCAAGCGTCAAACGGTTGGGTTTTTGGTGGAAACGGCTTCACCGGCTGGTTTACATCATCGTTTGGTTAGTCCTTTTTCACACACTTCTTCAGCGGGTGAGCGTGTGGAGCGTAATGATCGGCTCGGTAGCAGTCCTTGAAGTAGTGTCGCTTGTGTACGCTCAGATTCGAAGGCTTACTTCTTCGTAATTTTGGTTTCTATCCAGTAGTAGGTAAGAATTCCAAGGGAAGCGCTCGCAGCTAACTTCCAGTATTTGCCGTTTGCAACTTCTTCAAGCCCGGAAAACAATGCAAACCATACGCCGTAGGCGGCCAGGATAAGCCAACCATGATGGAGATGATGGCCTTTCATGGGGCCACAGGCAGAGGGGAACCTCCTGATCCCTCCAGTGAAGTGGTTGGTGGTGGGGTATAGGATCCGGAGGAAGGCTGTATTGTGTTGTATGTTGGTTGGGTTGATGGGGAAGGATACCTGTTGTACTGGGGTGGTTGATAATTCTGATACTGTTGATTTTTTTGTTCCTCAAATTGTCGCTTTTGTGTTTCCTGAGATCGCTCCATTTCTTTTTTGCGCAGTTCATACTCGCGCTTGGATGATTCTTCGTGCGTTTTGGCTTCGGAAAATCCCGGACATTTATCGGGATGATCGTTGCACCAATTTTTACATTCTGCCTCCGTCCTGCAGCCGGAAGGACCGACGTAATTTGTTTTGCTGTTCATGACTGCAGTTGGGTCGGATGATTGTTGCATGCCTTCAGATATTTTTTCCCGGAATCCAGGACATTCGTTTGGATGTTCCTGGCAGTATGTTTTGCATGAATCTTCACTGTCACATTTTCCGGCCATTGCTCCTTCCATGCGATCCTCGATCTCCATTTCTTCCGGGCGTTCTATTTCCTCCTGCCGCTCACGCGGTTCCGGACGGTCAAACCCGTGCTTTTTAGCAAAATTCATACAGCGCTCAGAATTTTTTTCGCACGCAGATTTGCATTCCTCCATTGATATACAGCCCAATTCGATTTGCGCTACCTTCATAAGTTCCTGTTTTCTTTCTGCAGAATAACGACCCGCAGATTCCGGCGGTTCCCGATAAGCGCCGTGTTTTTTGGCAAACGCCTCACAGCGGCTTTGATCTGTTTCGCAGATTTTTTTGCACGATTCCATGGATGTACACCCGAGTTCAGTTTTGGCTTGTTCCAATAATTTATCCCGCTTGCCCGGGGCAATCCCATCGGATGTTTCCATTTCTTTCTGGAATCCTTTCTGTTTGGCAAAGTCCATACACATCGATTGGTTGGCGAGGTTTTCACAGAAATCACGGCATTCCTGGGGCCCGGTACACCCTCCAAGTTGAGCGATGGGAAACGTGATATTGTACTGCCGGGCTTTGGATTCCATCATCTGTTTTTCCTCGGTGCTCATGGTCGTGACTCCGAGGACGTCACTCCCTAGTTTGTATTTCCCATAACTCCAACAGGCGGCTTTGTTTTCCGGAATCTCGCAGTAGAGATAACACTCTTTCGCATCGCGGCAATAGCCGAGATCAGCAATAGGGTAAGTGAGACGGGATTGGGCGGAGACCCAAGAAGGTAAAAGGAAAAAGTATAAAGGCAAAAGGAGTAAAAGTAGTTTTTTCATCGTAGGGCATCAAACGGATTTGTATATTCAGCTGATCCGGAAGGACTGGATGAAAAGGGATTTTGATAACTGGTCGTTGGTTCGGCAAAAGGATTCATGGGGGTAGGGGAAGGGGTAGTGGTTTTCCCAAATGAAGTCGCGGGCTTGGATTCGTCAAAGGGATTTTGAAATGCCGGCACAGGCACGCTTGCTGACGTTTCCGCCCCCGGTTGGCGGATGGAGAGATAATAATTATAACCAAAATATCCCAGAGCACCGACGATACCAAGAGACAGGAACGCAATGATGAATTTCATAGATCCATTATTAGTGTGGCATCAAACACGAGACAAAGTCAATAGCTTACCATTTCGGGCGGAGGATGTAGCGTTTGGTTCGTGTTCTTCCGGATTTGAGGGTCGCCGTTACGGCGAGCTTGGCGTTCTTTATCGTGTAGTGCGGGGTGCATACCCCTTTGCTGCAGGTGCCGAAATAGAAGTCCCGTCCATCGGTTGAGCCGCTTGGAGTGATCGCCCCTCCGACACCCTGGGATTGGCCGGATCCGGTATAGTTAAGGAGGTAGGAAATTTTGGAAATCTGATCAAGGTTGAAAAAAGATACCACGACGCTGCGAGAGGGTGATGAAAGTTTGGCACTTGAATAGGATATTCCGGCGGTCGCCCTTGCCGTAGCCGGAACACGCTTCATGACTCGTGGTTTGGCAGCATATACGGGCGCAGTGAGAAGAAAAAAGGAGAGGAGTGCCGCTGATATGGCTCCGTAATGGATGAAATGTTTCATGTAGATAAAGTATAGCATACTCAATACTTGTGAAAAGACAACTTCTCGGCAATAATAGAGAGTATGAAGAAATATGGTCAACCTATTCTGGTCGGACTTCTTATCGGAGGAGTGTTGAGCGTTGGATATATCGTTTGGGTCAACGGGAGGAC
This sequence comes from uncultured Gammaproteobacteria bacterium, assembly GCA_964355865.1. Classification (GTDB taxonomy): domain Bacteria; phylum Patescibacteriota; class Microgenomatia; order UBA10105; family UBA927; genus CAZLDC01. Next base: position 791 of record CAYHFH010000090.1, on the reverse strand, counting down.
CGTGATAACTCCGGTTTCGCAGCAGCAGGCAGTATCGGGAACGCCAATCCCCGTGAAGCTTCTGACGTGGAATGATCCTAATGGTTTTTCTTTTCAATATCCCGAAGGATTAGTCATCAATAAACATGATGAAGATCGCGAAAACTATGCATATCTCGAGTTTACGCATTCGGCTCACCCGGGGAATGTCATCGTGTGGGGGAAAGACCCGGCCAAGGGAGTGTCCGATACGGCAAGCTGGATAAAGAATGAAAAGCGTTTTATCGGGGCGGCCATACTTGATACGGTGTTGGGTGAGAAACCGGGCAAGAAAGCGATCCTCGAAGGAGTGACCCGTATGTTGGTGACGGGGACGGTTTTTGACTCGATCGTTTGGACGATCGAAGCGAAGCTTGAGGATGCGGAATTTTGGACGAATACGCAGGGCATCATTGTTAATTCATTCGTCTTCGCCGCGCCGAAACCCCCGGCATCAGAATCCGCACCCGTAGCAGAAGACGCGGTGATGGATGAAGAGGAGATTGTTGAATGATGTAATTGGTCGGATTGGATGATTGGAAATTGGATAATTGGGGAAAGTATGATATACTTTCCGGTGTCCTGGGAACAAAGGCAAGTGACCCCCAGTACCAGCCTTACTTGCTCGCATGGTCTACGTCCATGCCTCGCAAGAGCGGCGGTACGGGGCTAGCGCCGTAGAACGCCAGACCTCTGGTTTTTCTCATTAGGCGTCAGTGTCCTCTTCAAGACCTAAGGAGAAAGGAAATCCAAATATGGCTACCAATTTATTT
>CAYHFH010000089.1:0-4622 GCA_964355865.1 uncultured Gammaproteobacteria bacterium | reverse complement strand
TTTCGTACTTCCCGTACTTCTGCTTTGATCCCGGGAAAGAAGGTATTTGGGTTACGGGTAAACTGAAAGACCTGCCGTTCCTTCAATGTACCCGGGTACCCTTCGATAAACTCAGGGCAAGCCGCCAAACACCTTCATTTCCGATATCAAAATTTATTTGACAAACTATTTTTGTCGCTGTACAGTAGCGGTATGTTAACGAAGAAGGATCGTCAAACACTTATTCAAGACATGAAGGAAGTCTTTGTCACCAAAGACGATCTAAAAGTAGGTCTACGAACAGTAAAGACTGAACTCCTCATTGAGCTTTCTAAAACAAGAGAAGAAATAGTTCGTCAGGTTGGTGATATCATTCATGACAAGCTTTTTCCGTATCTCAATATCCAAGATCGACGAATTTCTCGTGTAGAAAAGCATATCGGTCTTCCGCCACTTGTTGATTAAATATAAATTTTTAAAAGTGCAAAAAAATACCGGCTAGTTTGCCGGTTTCTTTTATTTCTCTTTGGCTCCGGCAGAAGCACGTCCTAAGTCCTACGTCTTACGTCTTTTTTCGTAGCATCGCAAATCCACCCAGAGCCGTGCCGATAAAGGGCAGGACTAAGAGGAGATCGTCAAATCCCGCAACCGGCAGAGTGGGGGCCGTGGTGCTGACACAGATACTCACCGTATCGCTGTCGCCGTTTGGTCGGGCAGGAGAGGTGACTTTGGCAGTATTGACGATGTCACACTTCGTCGGCGTCTTGGCTTCCACTTTCATCAGCACTTCCTGCGTGCGGCTTTGGCCGGCAATCAGGGTATTCATGGTAAAGGTGAGCTTGCCTCCGGGCTTGCCGGGCGTTGAGTAGGTGCCGGGGCCGGAAACGAATGTGAGTTCGGGAGGAAGCTGATCCGTGACGGTCACCGGATTATGGGTCTCGCCACTCCCATTCCTCACAATCAGCCGGTACAGGATTTCTGATCCCGGGCTATAGGGCGTGTCGCTGGACGTAATATTTTCGACGAAGAGGCCGCTCGTCGGGTGTTTGACTTGTTTATTAATCGTGAGATCAACCGGCTGGCAGGCGATAGACGCGCCGTATTGGTTGGTGCAGGACTGGGCCGCAACGGGAGCAAGACCAGCAGTGAAAGCAAGACCAGCAGTGAAAGCAAGTGCGAAAGAAAGATTGCGAGTGATGTGTTTTGTATTCATAGTATATAGATCGACACTGTAGTCAAGAAGGGAAGTATAGCATAGGAGTATCCGATTGTCAAGTGTTATAGGATACCGCGGGAGGCGATAGGAGGATTACAAGGGTACCACTTTTGGTGGATGAAGAGAGAGCTAGAGAAGTTTCTGTAGATCTTTTGGCGAGAGTTTGATATCGGTCATGATGGATCGGAGCAGACCTCTGCCGCTCATAGAAAGTTTGGCGTTGGTACGAAGATGTCGCTCATCCCGACGAAACGCGGAGTTGTTTGTTGGGAAAAGTCTATGCTGTCGCGATAATCCGGGTCAGTTTTGGCAACATCAAGGCACAGCTTGATGGCTTCCTCTATGTGCTTTACTGCCTCTTCGTAGGTTTTTCCCTGGCTGTGGCATCCGGGGATCGCCGGGCAGTCAGCCACGAATATGCCATCTTCGTCTTGGGTGATAATGATTTTAAAGCTGGAAATGTTGGTCATAGGATTGCCTCTGTCCGTTATTGTATCATGCATCAGACAATTTTCAACACGGGCGGCACGCTTGAGAGGAGAAAAAAAGGTTCATCCGTTGGTGGGCGTATCCCCCGGAAGGATGGCAAGGAGTTGGGTCTTGAGGCCAGGCAGTTCATGGGTGATGACATCCCAGACGAGCGCGTAATCGACGCCAAAGTAGTGATGGATGAGTTTATCGCGCAGTCCTGCGAAGGATTTCCAGTCGATCTCGGGATGCAGTGATCGAAATTCGTCTGAGATCATTTTAACCGCTTCCCCGATGATCTCCAAGCTTCGCGCAAAGGCGCGTTGTTTGACTTCATCATACATAAATTGTTCCTCGGTGATTGCGGCGCATTGGCGTTCCAAAAAGCAGATTTCATCCAGAACATGGCCGAGAAGTTCGTCAGTTGATTTGGACATAGGTGATATCCTGATCAATAAATGGTTTGATACGAGAGCTCAATGCTTGGGGTGTGACGGCATCAATGGGCTGCTGAAGGAGTTGTTCGAGAAGTGTGGTACTTTGGAAAAAATTCCGATACGTTTTTTTTGAAGGATCAAAGTCCAGGAGTAAGTCAACGTCGCTTGAGGCGCGCTCCTCTCCGCGAGCGGAAGATCCAAAAATGCCCACACGACGGAGTCCATAGGAGGCGAGATTGGTCTTGTTTTGTTCTAAGACCGTACTGATTTGCTGGATGTTCATGATAAAAATAGTATAGCACAGATTGGCAACAGGCCGGCGCGCTTGAGAGGATGAACCGGGATGAACGCTCGCTTGCAGGATGTTGGATGGTAATTGCTCTTATTCGAAGGGAAGCCCTATTTTCGATGGTCTCTCGTATGCACTTTTGATATAGGCTCCCAACCTTTGGCTGATATTCTCAAGAGTTTGTTCAATGGCTTCATACGATACCGGAGCTTTATTGTCCTGTTTTGGTCTTCCCATGATAACCGCAATGAATTTTTTATTGGGAGATAATGCGCTTGCGTCTATGAGTCCGATGTCGCTGACGATCACCGGGTCGGTCAGTGACCCACGCTTGTTAATAATTTGCACTCCCGGAATTTGCATCTTTATTACTCCCAATCTCGTATCGTCTGAAAGGGTGTATTCGTTAAGTAGTTTCATGATGTATTGGTTAGACGGCTTCGATAAAAGCCATCCTTCAGATAAACCTTCCATGATAAGTCCCATGTCGCGGGCTGTGGATCGCCTAGGTTCTATACTTGTGTGGTTCAGGCCCCATTTCCTGAGTTGTTCGGGTATGTCCACATTTTGGTTTATGAGAAATGAAACGAGCGCACCGGCGGCGTCTTCTTCTGACGGTACGAGCATGGCGCGCATCAACTGATCGAAGGATCTGCCGGCGGTTCCCGATTGCAGAAATGCTACAGATTTATTGTGATCCTCCATGTAACGGGAAAAAAGCATTGCGATGAGGACTTTGATAGAGCTTGCAGGATGCACCTCATCCGTGTCACTATGCATATATAGGACGGGTCCGCTAACCTCTTTGATCCATATTTGCCATTGAGCTTGAGATGTTTCTACGAGCTGCGATAGATTTTTACGAAGTTCCCTGCGAGCAGGGTTTTCCAAGAATACATCGGTATATTCTGGTACTCTCTTTCGCCAGAGATCGAATCCGCCACGTCCCGTCCAACCGCTGGGCGATGAAGGATCGGACCACTTGGCAAACCACCCCTTTTTTGGTTCTGCGGGGTCGTAAAGCATGAGTTCTTCAATGGCGTATCGGTCGATGCTGTGGGTACTTCGTTTTAGGATATTGGAAACGCCGTACGCTTTTCCGGCACGGTCCACCCTACTGATGGCGATAATATGCTCAAAAGTATCTTCCTGTCCGGCGTATAAATACAGTAAGTCTCCCGGGTAAAGAGGCGAGTTTGTAAAATCAGTTTTAGAAATAGGCGCATTCGAATGAGATAATACGTAATCGTTTTCTGTGAGGATACGCTGACCGTATTGGTTGACCCTTGGGTTCCATCCCCAGAACGATTTAATATTTATTTCTTGCGGGAGAAGCCTTGCGTCCTGCAGGATGCGGATGGCCAGCGGTCCGCACATATTTGATGGGTGTTCGTACCCATTGCCTAAAAAGTTTATTCTACGAGCAACCATTATTGCGGCTTCATGAGTAGGGGCAAGATACGCAAGAGAATCATGAGAGAGGAGTTGTTGCTGTTCGTCCGATAATATCCTTTCAAAAAAGGGAAGGTCTTCAATGATCGGTTTCGCTATAAGGAAAAAGCTCGATTGTATGAATTCTCTACGATTCATCTGGTACATACTCAGTTTAGAAATTTTTGCATTGACAATTATACCTCGATTTTTTGTTTTGCTACAAAATTTGCAAACAATAGAATTTTTCAGCCATACTCCCCGGGGGCCCCAGTAGTAGCCTTACTTGCTCGTAGGGCTTACAGCCGTGCCTCGCAAGGGCGGCACTACGGGACACGCCAGACTAAATCTGTTCACCACGATCTTCTATAAGGTCCGCGAATAGTAACAAGCGTTCGGTAGTTGATCCCGGCGGCCAGCAGGTTTGGAGGATGAGGGTTTTTGTGCCCTTCTGCGGGATGAGGTACGAGGTTTCGGTGGGCGCGACGATCCGCTTTTCGCGGAGGCGGTAGGTATACTGTTTTCCTTTATAAAATAGGACGATCAGATCGCCCTCGGTGAGGTTTTTGAGGAGGTAAAAGACGGCATTCAAGTCGCTCACGAACCAATCATAGTTGGTCGAGTGCGAGAAGAGGTAGACCGTGCCGTCCTCGTCGGGGAAGTAACTCGTGGAGGCATGGGCGACGCCTTTTTTGAGTGCCTCCAGATACTCTCCCGGATTGGTCGGATTGACGGCAGGGATGACGGAGGTGTTGATGCCGACTTTAGGGATAATGAGGCCAAACTCCTTGCTTGCCGGGTC
>CAYHFH010000088.1:0-4691 GCA_964355865.1 uncultured Gammaproteobacteria bacterium | reverse complement strand
CTCTCTCTCTCTGTAAAATCACGTTTCTATGACAACAGAGGGCACTCCACTACCAATTCAATATATTGAACGGGACGTTTTGCGTGTATTTGAATCCCACCTGCCTCCTGCGTATACCGGTGATGATTATCTCAAAATGTTTGATTTGACCGAAAGTGATCCTGACGGCAAAACATTGGCAGATAGGTTTTTAGGCGATGAACGGGTTGCCTTTGAACACTTTGCTGAACTTCGTTATACCGTCGGAATGATCGAAACGCTCATCAGACGACTCGAAGCAGGACATCTTTCGCAAAATGAAGAAACCCTTGCTGCCAACTTAGCCGCAGTTGCAGTCACACAGATTCAACGTGAAGGGGACATCTGTCCCACTGCAAGTAACTTTGTCCAACGCGTGAGCAGAGTAAGACCCGATCTTATTTCCCCGGACATACTCAAATAATCTCACTCCGTTGCCTTTTCTAGCTTCTTTTCGTACAATAAAGACCGTTCCATAAGTCAGGGTAGCTCAGTGGTAGAGCACCAGTATCATAAACTGGCCGTCGAGAGTCCGATCCTCTCCCCTGACACTCGGGTTATTAAAGAAAAAAGCTCTTCGTTAATGAGCTTTTTTCTTCCAACCCGATGAGGCTGGTGGACAGCACGAAGTGCTAGACATAATAGCCTCAAAAAAACAGCCTCCACCACCTCTTCCAGTTTGGTATATTTTCCCCCTTTTCTTCCTTTGTCTGGGTCTTGGAATTTGTGATTTGTAATTTAGGCAGAATGACGACGCTCTCCCCTTCTCTCGCCAACCCCAACCGGTTTCTGGCTTCCTGCTCGATGAACTCCGGGCTCTGGGCATACTCAAGCTCCTTTTGGAGCCGCGCGTGTTCAGCCTCTACACGCCGAAGCACAGCCTGCCGCTCGCCCAGGATGTCGCGGCGGCGCCATAGATCCCAAATCGACCGCGTGAGGTTCACGATGAGCACCAGGCTCACGACAATGATAATGAGTCGGACAATTCTCCATTTCCCCATAGTGTGTATATTCTCCTATCTCTTACCTCCTACGTCTTAAGTCTTAAGTCCTCATCTCCCCTTGTATCCCGTCTTCTTCTATGATATTATAGGTCTTGAGTTTGAGCCTCTAGAGCGTATATACACTCCAATCAGGCATCAGCCGCGACCTGCCAACACAATCGACACATGACCACGACACCTATCGATCTAAAAACTGCGCACGCCAGGTTTGTTGAATATCTCGGGAGCCGTAAGCGTGCCCGCGCCACCATCGTAGCATACGGCAAAGATATAGAACAACTCACGGAGTTTCTGGCTAATATGGGCAAAAAGACCATACCGGAAGTATCCAGGGATGAACTCGATGCGTTTCTCAAAAAGCTTGGGGTGGATAACTATACCCCCAAATCCGTCTCACGGAAAATCAACTCGATTAAGACGTTTTTCCGGTTCCTCAAAACAAACGGGTTGGTTGCGGCCGATCCGGCGGTTGAAATCGAACACCCCAAGTATGACGTCAAGCCCCCGAGAATCTTGAGTAAACTCGAGTATCGCGCGCTTCGGGATGCCTGCAGGGGGGATGCCCGCACGTACGCCATCGTCGAGCTCTTTCTCCAGACCGGCGTCCGGATTGGAGAGCTCGCTGCCCTCGCCCTAGAGGACGTCAAAGAAAATGAACTGCATGTGGCCGCCCAGGAAGGCCATGCCGCCCGCAACGTCCCCCTCAACAAAGCCGCCAAAGAAGCACTTACCAATTACTTGAAAGCCCGGGAATTGGTGACGGCCAAAGATCCCGCCAATACGGCGCTATTCATCACTAAAACGGGCAAGGCGCTCCTTATCCGCAACATCCGGACGTCCATTGACCGATACTTCCGAATTGCGGGGATTGATGGGGCTAAAGTGAATGATCTCCGGCACACATTCATCGCCCACCATCTCATGGCGGGGACTTCGATCATGACCCTTTCCAAACTCGTCGGCCACAAGCGCCTCTCGACCACCGAAAAATACCTCGAACTCGTCAAAGATAAACAGGCAGAGAACGTCAAACTAGAGGAGTTATAAGCGCGGCTTCTTCTCTACACCACGGAGAATAAACACCCGGATTTATTTTTATTTCTTTAAGAAATTCTTCCCATCTTATCCATCTCCATCCTTCTACTTCCCTCTGATCCGGCTTGGGATCCGTATCACAGTACCCCACCAGCACCGGACAAATTTCGTTTTCCACGATGCCCTGGGCATCCGTAAACCGATACCGGTATGGCGCAACTTCTTTTAAGTCTCTTACGTCATACGTCTTAAGTCCTAATTCCCGCTCGAGCCGTCTCTTGGCGGCGTCGACCGCGCTCTCCCCCGGCGCAGGATGTCCACATACAGTATTTGTCCACACACCCGGAAACGTCTTTTTCGTTGAAGCGCGTTTTGTCAGAAGCAATTCTTTTTTAGAGTTAAACAGGAAGCACGAAAACCCACGGTGGAGCGGCGTGTGAGAGGAATGGACGCTTTCTTTCGCCGCCGTCCCTATCTCATTGTTATCCTCATCAACGAGCACAACCAATTCACTCATAGATATACCTCTAGCTCTTTCCTAGTCATCGCCGCTTGATGAAGAATTGAAGAAAATGTCCCCAATGCAATCTCTTTGTGATTGGGAACGATGACGGTTTGAAGCTTTCCGTCCCGGATTCCGCGGAACTTCATATGACTTCCTTCTTGGGAGACCTGATAAAATCCCGCCCTCTCTAAAGCACTCACAAGTTCCCGAGCGCTGTAGAGCTTAGGCATAGGAGAATTGGACAGAATGAAATTCTATTTCAGGAAATCGCGGCGTTTTTGGAAGTGCTTCATCGGAAAAATACAGCGAAAGCGCTTCGGAAAGATTTGCAAGGGCTTCCTTTTTGGTCTTTCCTTGGCTTGCTATTTCAACCTCTACACACTTGGCCACATACCACGACCCCTCATTCCAGAGAATCGCGTGCAAACCGGATGAAAGCTTGGTGGTAATTTCTTTCATATAGGCACAGTATACCACACCGTCTATAGATTCATTTATAAATTAATTCGGATCAACTCAAAGTCGATGCCATTAATCAGAAAGCTTTTCACCCCATTTCCGTACAATTTCCCAAGAGCTTCTGGCGTGGACTGAAAAAAGAGACAGAGTAGTATTGGATAATTGACTACAGGTGGGGCTGCTTGGGATCGGACCAAGGACATCTACTTTATAAGAGTAGCGCTCTACCGCTGAGCTACAGCCCCGAGACGTGGAGCAATTGTATCAAACCAGAAGAAGTCTTTCCATTTCCGCTTCAAGCTCAAGAGCCCTTTTTTTATTCTGCCCGAATATGATGTACTGCATCTGTCCCCTCTCCAACATATTTTCGGATACTAATATGACACCTTCCCGCGTTTTTTTATCAAACAGAACCGGCTTGAGTATTTCCAGGAGCGACGTAAAAGTAAACTTTTTTCCCTCCGGCAAAGGATAGGTGTTGCACGACAGGGTATACGTTTCATACATAAATTCTTTCCCGAATATACGATTTGCGACGGCATAGACGTGCGTCCCGCCGGTGCGTCGGACATTGGATTCTGTGACAAAAAGCTCCCCTCCCCGGCCGGCGACAAAGTCCACGTCATAGTATCCGCGGTAGCCGGCTTTGGCATACTGTTCACCAACAAAAAATCCTGTATCCACCATCTGAGCCTCGACGCTATCGGAAACCACGCTGTGGTGTATCTCCACGCCGCGAAATGAGCCCGCTTGGGTCACCCGCATGCCGCAGTAGTAGAGGAATTCGACTTTCCCGTTTTTTTGTACTTTAAACTCCACATTAGGAAATCCGCCGCCGATCGCGGCATTGGCGGCAATATAATCTTCAATGACGATCGGAAACCGGTCCCAGAAGACGTCTTTGGACAGGATCTCCCGTATTTTCTCGCGGCAGACGCTATATTGCTGCGGCAATTCCCCCGGCCGGAAGATAAGGACGCCGCTGCCGGAGTGACCTTTGTTGGTTTTGATGACGACTCCGTCGCGGGCAACGTATTTATTGGCAGCGATCCGCGCCGCGTCATCCACACCGACACAAAACATCCCGTCTGGCATCCGAAGGTCGGGCTCAACGGCCCCGCTTTTTTGCACAAACTGCCGGATACCCGATTTACTGCCGAAAAAGTTGACAATCCACGAGTCCTCCTCTTCCGGGGCCTCCGGGGTATGGACGGTAATCCCCCGCTCGCGTAGCACCCGGACGAGACGCAAGAATTGGAGGGACGTTGTATACGATAGAAGCGTCAATGATTTATTTGCGCCCGCCGCTCCCACTAATTCCGCCATCACCTCTTCGCTGCGCAATATATCTTCACAGATTTCTCCTGTATGCTTGGGAGGCACGACCACCCGGGCATTCGTCACGTTCATGATCTGACTGTAATACGCGAGGTACGCCTCGCTCACCGGCCGGGGTAACACGCAGAGGATCCCGCCATTGGGGGCGACGGCAAAAATGTCGCGGTCTCCCAGGTGGGCGTTATCCTCTATCTCAAACTCAAACATCTTCTTGTCGGAGATGCTGGATATGAAGGGCCACACGTCCTCAGACATGTTGGCAATATAAACGGTAATGTCATCACCCATGATATTCAACACTATATGACCTGCAGAAAAAGTAAAGAGTCAAT
>CAYHFH010000087.1:0-4700 GCA_964355865.1 uncultured Gammaproteobacteria bacterium | reverse complement strand
GACTATGAGGAAGACCAAATCAGGGACCACGCTTCATTATATACACCCACACCCGGGGGAGTCGGTCCGGTCAATGTCGCTTGCCTCATGGAAAACCTCGTTCAAGCCGCAACCAAGGTACTATAGGTCTTGTTCCAACTCTTCATGAAGCGTACAATATCTTGTATCCACGCTCTAATTTAACCTATGGGAAGATCGCATATCACGCCAATTTTACAACCCGATGATACCACCTGCGGTCCATCGGCGCTTAAACTTGCTTTGGAAATTTTAGGGAAACGCAAATCGCTCTCCACACTTATCGAACTTTGTCACACCAACAGAAACGGCACATCGACAAAAAATTTAATCGGGGCGATCAATGCATTAGGATTTCCGGTCCTTGCCGTCGAATTCGCGACTCTTACGCATCTACAAAGCGCGCTCAAGTATCCGCCCAACGTTCCCCGCGCGATCCTCGTTTCCTATCTCTACGATCTCGATGAACGGGAGGAACCTCATCCGGACTCCGGCCATTGGGCCGTCGTGTCCACATACTCGGCAAGGAACAGCAGAATTGTCCTTCTGGATAGCGCCAGCGGCCAAAAGAAATCCTATGCCTGGAAAGAATTCCGGGACCGCTGGATGGACTTTGATCTCAAACGGAAAAAGATTAAAAAGGGTAGGAAAGAATTCAAACTTGTCCGCCATTGGCAGGAACAACTTCTTTTGGTTATTGCCAATGACGAGGATAGTCTTCCAAAATTTAAAATTCAATCCGCCAAACACTTTCTACCGGAGTAATATCCCTCTGTTATTTTTTTTGCCGTCTTATGCACGACGCCACGATCTCCCAGATGAAATCAGCAAATGCCATGCCCACGGCTTTATAGGAAACGGTCATCCCATAATCATCACTATCCCCAAGACCGGGATTAGCATTGGCTTCCAGGATAAACACCTCATCGCCCCGCGTCCGGATATCGAGCCGTGAGTAATCCGCAAATCCCATTGTGACAAACGCGTTATGGCTAATACGTTTAATTTTATCCAAAAAAGACGGGCTCAGGTCTGCCAAACCCACGGACGATTCCTTATAATCCGCGTGGGTTTCATCCCATCGGCTCCCGTACGTGAGAAACGCATGTGCACCAGTCGTCGTAAACAAGATTTCTGCAGGCGGCAACACCGCGATGCCTTGTGCCCGATTCACAACGGTCACTTGAAACTCCCGTCCGACGATAAATTCCTCGGCGTATACAGGCTGATGAAACGACCTGATCCGATCGTTTACTACCGTCAATAAACCTTCTGCTCCGGTTACGACTGCGTCTTTCGTGAGCCCCACACTACAGTGTGAGAGTCCCAACTTCACAATCACGGGATAACGAAAATCATCACGCACGACCTCACGGCCGGTGAGAAATTCCTGCCACCGCGCGGTCGGTAATCCAGCCGTTTCCATAGCCGCTTTCATACGGCATTTATCGTTGACTACGGCAAGAGCATGTTTATCCGATCCGGTATACGCAATTCCTGCGGATTCCAACACTTCCATGGCCCGAACCAGAAGCGGTCCATCCAGACCATCCCATTCTAAAAGATTAAAGATTACGTCGGCCTGGATGCTTCGTATCCGGTCAATCGTATCTTCTGAAATAGGTACGAGTTCGATCGTGGCTCCTTTAGGGACAAGCGCTTCCGCCACTTCCTCGGCAGATTCTTTCGTGTCCTCATCCGTGACTAAAAACGGACTGGTCATCGCCCGACGGGTGGGAAGACTGTAGATGATAGCGATATTCATTTTCTATGAAACTTCGCATGAATTTCACGAAGTTGCGGATTGGTAATGTGTGTATAAATTTGTGTCGTCGAAACGTTTTTATGCCCGAGTAGTTCCTGGATAGCCCGCAGGTCCGCGCCGCTACTGAGGAGGTCTGTGGCAAAACTATGCCGCAACCCATGGGGAGTAATTTTGACGGGTAACCGAGCCTTTTTCACATACTTCTCGACCGATCGCTGGACGCTCCTGGGCGAGAGTCTTCTCGATTCCCCGGTTTTATCATCCTCGTCCGGGGTCTTACCTGAGTAGCGGATAAACATAGGCTTCCACGCGTCCGTCCGGCTCTTGAGATATCGTCCGAGCCAATCGGCAGCCGCATCAGAGACAAACACTACGCGGGCTCGCCGGCCTTTACCGATGATGCCAAATTCTTTACGCTCTAAATTGATCTGGTCACGGTTCAGGGAGACCAGCTCCGAGACCCGTAACCCGGTAGAAAAAAGTAGTTCCAGGATCGCTTTGTCCCGAAACCCCTCGGGGGTACTGATTTCGGGCATATTGAGAAGCCGCTCGACCCCGTCCCGCTCCAAAAACTTGATACTATGGCTTTCCGCTTTCCCGAGCTCAACCATCTCCGGGGCAACAACGGCGATCCCACGTTTAATGAGAAATTTGAGAAACGACCGGAGGGCAATCAAATGATAATTCTGCGTGACACGTTTGAGCGTCATGTCGTGAGGATCCGTAAAGCGGGATAAAAATAACCGGTACTCGCGTATTTTATCCGGAGTTATTGAGGCGGGAGTAGGGGAGTTGGCGCCGAGAAACAACAAAAACCGCTCCATATAGTGTTTATAATTGCGGATCGTGAGCTTAGAAACATTCCGTTCCAATTCAAGATATTCTAAAAAGTCGATAAGAAGCTTCGGCAAGTCCATAAACAGAGCCATTTTGCGACGATTTCCGAAGCGTTGTAAAATGGCGACCGGATTGTAAGACGTTTTCTTAAACGTCTTTACAATCCATGATGTACGACGTCAACTAACTTGTCAAGCACCAGTCTGATATACTGGATACATATGACGCTCGGTATCAAAGTCGGCCTCCAAAAACAAAGCTTTCTCGACCTCTCCCAAACCCAAGCCCCGTTTGCCGAAGTGTGGTTTAACGTATCCCAATCTGATGACTATGGAGACCTTTTTGACGAACTCAAACGGCGCAAATGCCAGGTTGGACTCCATTTCTGGGGCGCGCTGCCTGATGGCACCTGGACTAATATCGCGTATCCGGATACCAATCTCATCAGTGAATCCCTGGCCATGATAAAAAAAACCATCGACATAGCTGCACAACACAACTTTCAGTATGTGAATATCCATCCCGGATGCGCCGCGCGCGTGGGCATTGATTTTGAAAAAACCCGGATGGATCTACGCAGTGCCCCAATTCCATTCGAGCAATCGATCCCATTATTTATAGAAAACGCATTAGAGCTTCACAACTATGCTCGAGCGCGAGGCGTCATTTTTACCGTGGAGACGCTCCCGTCACGCGTCGTCAAAGGCTGGTACGATCATGAAGCGCGCGTCAATCCCACCATGATTATGAATGTCTATGAACTCCCCATAGAAGCCCTCGAGGCGGCCTCGGCAGTTGGTCTTTGGATTGCTAATGATTTTGGCCATACAGCAGCCATACCGTCAAATAATCTCATCGATCTCTGGAAGCATCTAAAAGCAAAAACCATCACATTAGCTCCACAAACCCGGCTTATCCATTTGGGATTTGTCACACCGCCGTTTAATGGCACCGATATCCATAATATGTTGGATCCGAAATTATTGGATTCCGATGATGCCATGCCGAACAAAAAACAGATGATTGAACTCTTAAAGATATTCAAAAACCGTGACGATGTGTGGATCCTTACCGAACCCAACGGCGGGCATACGGAGAACTACTTTTTGGCTCAAAAAATCCTCGTTGAAGCTCTCCATTAACATCTCGTATATCCTGTACATCCAGTACTTTTTTAGCTTCAAAAATGAGCCTCTGTAGTGCCCTAGGAAGGGTGAATTCCGATGAAGTGGTAATAGATAGAGGCAATAATTATTTTCGGTGATACTTTTCAAACACTGCACGATTTCTTGATACGTTTTCTTGCCGCCATTGGTTATAGAGATCACCACGAGAAAATATATGTAACGCCAAATGTGTTTCATCTGCAAACGGATATGAAATATTTCCAACCCATATTACATTTGAATCATCAAGAAAAATTGATATACACGACGGATCAGTCGTACCGCATTCAATGATATACCTGCCATCAGTTGACCGCACGTCAGGGTGAAGACCGACAAAATAGGTCTCGCTCAAACTGTCTATCATATACGTTTTATACAAATAATCTCTTGCAATCTGTTTGAGCGCCATGTGACCTTTTTCCTGTGGTCCTAATCCATCTATGGAAACGACGGAATTACAGATTACTCCGTAGGCTTCTTTGGTAATGAGAGGCTCTGACCGATAGATCACCGCACTGCGCTCTATAGCAATAAAAAGTCCGTCAAGCACATCCCACGACGTGGCCGCAGGATAGCCGGAATAAAAAATATTTTGCAGTTCTTCAGAGGTCATCGCGGCGCCTCCTTAAGCGGATGAAATTTGTGATGTGTTTCTTCCGCATAACGATCCGAGGCATGAACATACCGCGTCGTCGTGTCGAGCGACTCGTGACCTAAAAGAATTTGAATGGCGGCTGGATTGGCTCCAGCTTCCGCCAAATAAGTGGCGAAACCATGCCGGAGGGCATGTGCGCTTACCGGAACATTGATATGGAGCTGCAATCGGTACCACTTGAGGCGCTCTTGAAAGTAATTATTAGAAATATGCTGCTTGATAGATAATCTACTACGACCGCGATACGCGATAAATA
>CAYHFH010000086.1:0-4780 GCA_964355865.1 uncultured Gammaproteobacteria bacterium | reverse complement strand
AACTATTTCAATCAATCAATCGATCCTGGCCCTGAGAGGAAAAGACGCTCGTGGATGCTTCGAAAGAACAATTATCGATGTTTACCCAACAGCGCAAGTAGTTCGGCCGGAGAAAGAATAGTGATCCCTTTGAGTTTTCCCTTGAGTGCTAAAACGTGATGCTTATCAAGAGATACGAGGTAATCCGCGTGTGTTTCACTATACGATGCAAAGAGATGAGCATCGTCTTTATCCAACATGAGGCGTTTATAGCGCGTTACACTTTCCTCTTGTGGTGCGGGAAAAATTTTTGGAATATGACGATTGATTTCTTCCCGCAGTTGATCTATGGATAGTGGGATTCTATCTGCGTGTTTAAGCGCCTCGTCCAGAATTGTTTCGCTCACGATTCCTACGAGCCGCTTTTTCTGTAAGAGTTTCAGTAGTTCCCCTGAGCCTCCGTTTGGAGAGCGCATCGCCGAAAGAAGGACGGATGCGTTAAAAACAACGCGAGGAAGTGATCGTTTCCTTTTCACTTTATGATGCCCTGACGGCGAAGCTTTTTGCTTTCCTCTTGATCGAGTGCAAAAAATTCATCAATTTCTTCATCGGTATAGGATCGTACCGAATAGGGGAGTGCACGGATGGGTTCAATCGTAATCTTACCCCCATCAGCGCGTACCCGCAGCGGTCCGCGCGCCACGATGCCGACTGAATCGCGTATTTTTTTGGGGAGGGTAATAACCCCTTTGGGCTGGGACATGATGATGTCTTCAATAGGAATAGTTTGCATATAGAATTTCTTTTTTTCTGACTTTCTATAATTCTATATTTGTTTCATGGAGATGTCAAGGCAGAAAAAATCTTCCTCATTGACGAGCGGAAAAAAGTCATGGTATGGTGAATGAAGTAAGCCCGCCTACGCTTGCTTTGCGACTTTTTCCTGCGAAGCAGGATCTCGCTTCGCGAGACAGTACTATTTCCGCCGGAGGCGGACAGGCAGTACACGTCGCAAAGAGCGCGTGAGCGGCGGGTTCAAGAAACAGTAATACTCGCACTTTGTGCATCGTAAACTGTTTCTAGCAAGGTGGTGATTATTTATGGCAAATGGAACAACAACAAAAGGAAATGAAAATTTGATGGCAGCGGCAAGCTACCTCTTGGGGTTCGTCACCGGAATTATCTTCTTGCTTCTCGAGAAGCAGAGTAAGTTTGTCCGCTTCCACGCGATGCAATCGACCGTCCTTTTCGGCGGCGTGTTTGTGGCCAACATTGCGCTTGGATTCATCCCGATATTGGGATGGCTCACGGGTCTCGTGTTATCACTCGTATCATTCATCCTTTGGATCGTCTGTATGTGGAAAGCGTTTCAGGGAGAAATGTATAAAGTACCCAAAGTCGGGGATATCGCTGAGGCACAACTCGCGAAGATGGGGAAGTGATCGTAATGAAATTAATAGTTGGGCTCGGCAATCCAGGGCGTGAGTATGAAAGCACCCGGCACAATATCGGGTTTATGATCGTGGACAAGCTCGCCCATGAGCTCGGGGGGATCGATGCCCCCTGGAAGGAAGACAGCGCCCGTAAGGCAATGGTGGCCCGCGTGGGCGATGTCATACTCGCTAAGCCACTCACCTTCATGAATAACAGCGGACTTGCCGTGGGGGCGCTTCTTCGTTTCTATAAACTCGCCCCCCAAGACCTTTGGGTCCTCCACGATGACATCGATCTTCCTTTGGGTAAAATCCGCATACGGGAGCGCGGGAGCGCGGGTGGGCATCACGGAATCGAATCGATCATTGCCGTTGTTAAGTCCGATGCCTTTGTACGGTTTCGGATGGGGATCGGTCGGGGGAAGAGCATTGTGGACTTTGTTTTATCACGCTTTACGCAGCATGAAGCCGGGGAACTGAAGCATCTCGTCAAACACGGAACGGAAGCCGTGCAGACTGCGCTGCTTGATGGGTTGGACCGAGCTCAAAATAGATTTCATTAATCATGCAGACCGTAAGTGACATCCTCAAAAAATTTAATCCCATAGAAGATAAATATATTTCCCGGGAGTTTCAGTCGTATGGGATATTTTTGGCAGAAAACTTAGGGGACTATAAACATAAATCACTTTATATCAGACTCGCCAAAACCGTACCCCGGGCGGTCCTGGAGAAAGCGTACTCCTTCGTCAAAGATGCCAATGCCACAAGTAAACCGAAACTGTTTATGTGGAAGATGGGGAAGTTGAGGAAGGGGGAGGAGTAGATTGGTAGTAAGTAGATAGTAGTAGGTAGAAAGTAGATGAACAACATAGGAGGAGAGGATAAGGGGGGAGACGCTTAGAACATGAGGGAGGAGAGGACAGACGGGGGAAGACGTAGGACGTAGGACTTAGGACGTAGGACGTATGACGTAGGACGAAAATGTCAGAACATGAGTGAATTCAGCACAGATTGAACATAATTGTCAAAGTCGTTGGGGGCGGGAGGGGAGTACGAACTGATAATATAAAATTTGTTGCCTTTGGCTCCAAAATATTCTGAACCTCCACCGCTGTTGTCGAGTCTGGTGGCCAAGTATCCTGAGATGTTTCCGATGGTTGTTTCCGTAAAAACCGTTTCGGTAATACAGTATTTGTGCAGTTGGCAATATAGTTCTCTACGCCCTGTGGTCCCAGGATCATTGAATACCTCAATATATAAATAACCACCTCCGGATTTCGGGGACAAATGGAGATTGTCGGGATTCATGGTTGCGGCCCAACTAGTAGGCAGGGTGTAGCGGATATCTTTGAGCTCTGCGCCGTTGGTTTGGCTTGGTGTGGATTGTATGAGCGTGGTGGGGGTAGGACTTGGAGTATCGAGAAATTTAAATGTGGAGAGGATTTGACGCACTGTGACATTTTCATAAGCACTAATTGGGTTTACTATTATTTCATATACATATTTTTCAGTCGGAACAACTATATAGACAAGCCCCGTGTTTATTGAAGAAGTAACAATTGCAGATATCCTGTCAATTTCGACTGCCTTAAAATTGTCCATGTTGTAGGACATATACCACTTGTAGGGATTATCACTTCCTGGGCCGTAGTAAAACCCATCATTTGGAAGTATAGATTTTTGATTTTTAGTTCGTAAATCGTTAAACCAAATTCCTACACTACTATATCCCTTGGGTAGATCTGAAACTGAATAAAGATGGGTCTGTATAATTGTTCCATCCTTTTTATTTTCAACTGCAAACAGATCAAGACTAGGTATTAGTTCCCAATCGCTCGGATATTGATACGAAAATCCTAATTTATTATTCACATATGTTTTCCAGTTGGCCGTGGGGTCGCCCTCCTTCGCTGAAGCTTCGGCGGGCAAAGGGGTTGGTGATGGGGTGGGGACGAGGGTGAATTGATTGGTAGATGGGTTGAACAGTTTGGATCCATAGAGACCCACGAGGATGCCGAGGGTGAGGATGCCAAGACCGGCGAGAACCCAGAGGGTTTTGGATGGGTGGGGGACGGGACCCTCCTTCGTCCCGCGGAGCGGGACTACGGCGGGCGAGGAGGGAAGAGGAGAAATTGGGGTGTCCATGTAGAGTTATAGTAGGCCGGAAAATCCTATAAATCAACGGGAAGATACGGGAAAGTAAGTTTAAATGCAATAAACGGTGGCTAGTTTCGTGAAATCTCGGTTATCCACCAACCCCATAGTTTCTTCAGGTCTTTCGGTGTTTTGACTCTCGTAAAGGTCATGTACCAAGAAAGAAACGCGGCTTGCCGCGTTACCTTCATCCCTCGATGATCTCCCAGTTTTTGTTTGAGATTACTGTTGACTCCTTCCAGAGCATTGTTGGTTTTTGGGATCAAACGATTGATCAAAAAAACAAATAATGGATCGTGATCGTGAGTGAGCAATCTCCAGGCACGCCGAAGGTTTCCATGCGTGTACCACCAATGTCGAGTCATCCCAGCGGTTGCATGGGTTTTTTCTTTCAGCATGTACCCATATTGTTTTTCCCATCGGGCAAGGGATGCTTGCCAGACGTGCGGGTCAGACGAAGTTTCCACGAGCATGAGCAAGGAGGCAATCCGCCGCAGTGCTTGGGTTGCCGCAAACGGACTGTGCCGTGGAAGCAATCGTTTGGCTGCCCGATCGACATGGGCCAAACACCGTTGATGCGGGATGGGTCCAAAATGAGAGGAAATAGCCTGGACAATAGCACCTTTCCAGTCACTTATCGCTCCGGAAGGACGATTGGCACCCAAGAGATCTGCGAGTATTTTCCCGTCGCGGGAAAGCGCTTCGTAGCTCTCGCTTGGCATAAACGACCAGAAAAGATTTTCTTTGGTCGTAACATTTCGATGAACGAAAAAGACTCCCAAACGACCCAACCATTTTCCGTCGGCTCCATACACCCAGGGAGTAGGAGTCATCAGGGTCTTGGGAGGAAACAGATCCCAGATATTGCCGGCAGAGATCGGGTGATCAAGAAGCCTGGTAAACCGGTCGGCAACGGTACGGGATGATCGGTGCAGATGCTCGCTGATGAACTGCCGATTGGCTCCTCCGGTAATATACCGATGGAATGTGAGGAATTCCGTGAGCGTTAACGGATCTTTCCGGGAACGGACAAAGGAACGACAACAGGTGAGACACCGATACCGGCGTGTTCCTGACCGGTGGTAGCCGTTTCGCTTGGCAGGAGAGAAACAAAAAGGGCAGCTGATAGTATGGGCAGAAAGGTCATGGAGTTTTTCATAGATACACTTTTAACAGGTATTTGGAAGATTGTGAAGGGACAAACCTATGTT
>CAYHFH010000085.1:0-4855 GCA_964355865.1 uncultured Gammaproteobacteria bacterium | reverse complement strand
AGCTTGCTCCACTATTTCTTATCGAAAATTGTGCCCATCCAGTGCCACCATCAGTCAACCATGAAGAAGTGTTTGAAGAGCCTTTAACTTCAAGTTTTCCCGCTGGTGCGGTTGTCCCTATTCCCACACTATCCGTACTCGTGGTCGTATATATATTTGCTCCGCCATCTGTCCATCCTCCTCCTACGGCTGCGGAAGCAGCGGTGGTCTGGGTCGTGCCGTCGGGGAATTTGAAGCCGCCGGTGGTGGACTCCACGATTCCCAGGACCCGGAGCTTGCTTGCACTGGCAAAGTCTGCACTGGTGATTCCTGCTCCGATCGTCACATTGCCATCTCCCTCACGGATGAGGAGGCCGGTCGTCCACGCATCGGGTCCGCTTTTGTAGTCCAGACGCAGTGGCCCAAACGCCGTACGGATGGGTTGATTGCCCGCTTGAGTCATCGTGCCGGAATAGGAGGCAGTCGAGGCCTTGAGGTCGAGGGTACCCTCCACAGCTCTCGCGGGAGATGAGGAGAATCCGACCAATCCGACCAATCCGACCAATCCGACCAATTGAGTAATGGACCAATGAGGAGTAAAACAAAAGGGTAGGATGCGTTGGAGAAGTCGTTTGGCAGAAGACATACTACTTATTACACTATCCCACCCTGCGCGGGGATGTCAAGGAGTCAGTTAGTAATCGATCGAGGAGATTTGTTTGCCGGTACGCAGGGCTTCAGATAATGTATTGAGCGGGCTTACGTTTTCTATTTCTTCCGGAGTAAATCCATATATATGCCAATCAAGCGGGAGACCCACGGTATTGCGATAGAGCAAATCTAATCGTTCATCATCATCCATTTCTTTGAAATCCTTTGAGATGACGAGTAGATCGATATCGCTTCGCCCTGGTGTATAGATTCCATGCACAAATGAACCATACATGATCACCTTATATGAACGTAAATTTGGTTTGAGTCTGGTAATATATTCCTTTATATACTTTCCAGCTTGCTTTTTATCCATAGATAAACCTCCGCAAAACTTTTTACTATCAGAGCAATTTTTGCTTTTGAAGCGTATGCCTTAGTCATGCGTATATCGGGATATCGGACTCGCCAGAAGTGTTGGGTGATCTTGGCGAGCTCCTCAAACCATTGTTGGTTATCGACCGGGATGGTAGTTTCTGTTAACAGAAAATCTAGTTGATGTGATTTTGGAGGTATTTTGTCGGCAATCTCAACGATAGCCGCTTTTAATATTTTTTCAAGTGCCTGATGATAACAATAGAGAGATAATCCATACCGTGTCCCTTGTAAACAAAATTCAGCATCTTTCAGGTGTTCTTGTGATTGGTCATGCCAAACTTTCGTATCTGGCTTCATACAGAAAGAATTATATCACACATGGATTTGATCGTGCCTTTTCCACGCGGGGATGTCAAGGAGTCAGTTATGTACTTTTTGATTTTGAAGATTTTTTTATAAACACGACGTAAAGAAGTACTGCGGCGATTACATACAATGTTAACAGCAGTGATCCCGTGCTTAATGCTTGTTCTAAATTGATATTCATGTTTCACTCCTTTCTGCCAAAAAGACTCCCAATAAAAACGTAAGAATGGCCGGAGGTACGTTGACAAATAGCAATTCAATATACTTACTCATCGATACACTATAGAATCCTGGTGAAATGAGTAGAATACCGAGCCATCCGGATGATAGATTGATCGATACGTCAGCGAGTCCTTTTCCGATCATCGACGATGAGATAATGCTCACAGTATAGTGAGTATAAATTTGTAGATGGTTTATGTCAATGACTCTTGCAAATCCCCGAAAGTGGGAACCGAGAGCGTTACTGATAATGAAGGGTGATTGCAAGTATCTCTATCGTTTGATGGTCTTCATGAAAGAAAAAGAGTATCCGAAATTTTCGGTCAATACGGATGCTGTAGATGCCGTGAGATTTCGGTTCGAGGAGTTCAGTATTCAAGCTCGGATGCCGGGGATTTGTACGAAGAAACGCACTTTGTTTTTCCCATTTCTTTGACAACCCGTGTTTGGTGAGGACAGTGCGCTGCCTGGGTGTCAAGGGCAGGATGATAAACATATCTAGGTAGTGAAATACGTACTTTCATTCAGTCCGGTTTCCAGATCCTGTAAAAAAGAGGCAGAATATTTTTTCGTTTGTGTAAAATTGTTCAGGATTTCTGCTTTTGAGGCGTGTTTCGCCGTGGTAAAAGGAAACGTCGCGGCATCCTGTAGGAGCGCCGGTTGGTGCGCCACAAGACGTATGAGCGATCGGAAAAATTCGCTTCTATTGGCAAATCCGTAACGATTGATAAAGCTATCGATCGCCCGGACGTGATCGAGAGGCAGGGAGATATTCATCGTGCTCATGGGCTGATGATAGCAAACATTGGCAATATTTGTCAATATGGGGATGTCAAGAGGGGAAATGGCGATCGCTCGCGATGCTGATTTATGCTTGTATGGAGAATCTGGTGTTTGGGAGGCCTTGTGCTTCCAATTGGGAAAGATTTACAAGATTGCTCGCGTGGTCTATATCAATTCCCACGAGTTTTCCTTCTCGGTCCAAGTCCATGACGACTCCCGGCGTCACCTCGCGGGTGTCCACACCGGGGTTATCCGAGAGTTCTATATAAAGATCATCAGTGTCTGGATAATAATGAAATTTCAGACGAGAAACGTCCATCATAACTTGACGGGAAAAATCAAAATAATCTACGGCACTATGCGTTGCCCAGAAATCCCGTTCCTCGTCTTCGTTTGCAAAATTGGGAACAGGTTTAAGCTTTTTTTGTTTTTTCATAGACGCTCTTTTTTACGTGGGTATTATTCTGTGGTGGTGATGCCCAAGTGCAGGTCGATCCGATCAAACCGGTCGTTGATGCGGCTGTGATCCATGACGTGGGCGGCTTGTTCATCTCGGACTGCTTGGATTTCCGCGGAGAGCTTATCCATACGGGTGAGAAAAAGGTCTGTAGTGGGAATAAACCGTAATTTTTTATCGAGTTTATCATCCACGATATGTTCCACTTCTTCGCGCGTAGGAAACACGACTTTCATTTTGTTGATGAGAGCAGTCATGTCAGCAGGTGTTAGGATGGGTTTGGCAGCAGTCTTTTTCTTCATGATCCCACTCTACTCTCGTCACATTTTGTTGTCAATGACTCTTGTAAAACGTCAGGGGAAGGGGGAGAATAGTATTAGCTACTTTAAACTTTCAAATGAAAACTTTAAAATGGAAATACTAAAAAATTATGAGTCTAAAAAGTTTAAAGTTTAAAGTTTTCAGTTTAAAGTTATCTCTTGGTTTTACTCTCGTCGAGCTTCTGATCGTCGTCTCTCTTATTGCCCTCATGTTGGGCGTCGTCTTCATCAATTGGCGCGTGCAGATCAACCGGGGACAGGATGTACTCCGGAAAAAGCATCTGACGGATATCAAACGCGCATTTGAAGAATATTTTAACGATAAAGGGTGCTATCCGGCGGCGTCTATATTAAGTACATGTAACGGTACTGCGCTCCAGCCGTATCTTGCGGAAATCCCATGCGATCCGGTGAGTCGCCTCCCGTATAAATATGTCCCGGTCAATGACGCAAATTTGTGTAGTGGGTACCGGGTGTTTACGAGTTTGCGCGACACGAGCGACAGCGACATCGGGAAACAAGGGTGCAACGGGGTGACGGGGTGTGGATTTGGGGTCGGATTTAATTATGGCATATCTTCGGGTGCCACAGTACCTGCTGAGAGTTTTAATCCGAATGCATCACCGACACCGACACTCCCTGCCCAGCCCGGACAGAATGCCTGCGACCCCAACGGCATTTGTAACTCCTATAGCGATCCGGTGGCCTCCGGCTGTCCGGTGACATACCAGGCGAGTAACTGCAACGACGCCTGCGGAAACCCTGCAAATAGATGCTTGCGGTAAAATTCGAATCCGACCAATCCGGACCAATTTGACCAATCCGACCAATACATGTAACAATAGTAAATATGAAACAGTATTTTAAACGTGGTTTTACGTTGATGGAATTATTAGTCGTCATGGCCATCCTTGGTATCCTTGTGACGGTTGGGCTCACAAGTTACAAGAGTGTGCAGGCCAAGTCGCGGGACGCGCGCAGGAAAAGCGATATGCGTCAGATTGCCTCAGCCTTGGAACTTTACTATAACGATTATGACCGCTATCCCGGAGATACCAATGCTATCATCATGGGCTGCGGGACGGCCGGGACGTCTGCGTGCGCCTGGGGAAGCGCCTTTCAGACGCTCAAAGCCGACGGGGTGAGTGTCAAAACCATGTATATGGCCAAACTCTCCGGCGATCCGGTAGGGACGTATAATTACTATTATGATGTCTTCGGCGGGCAGGGGAAAGGATATCAACTCTACACCCGGCTCGAAAATACGCAGGATATTGATCTCAAGCGCGACGGCTCGAACAATATCTATTATTATACCGGGACAGTCTGCCTGACGGGCAATAAAAAGTGCAATTTCGGGATCACCAGTCCGAATCTGACGCTTGACGATAGTAGCCAAGGGCATACGTTGACCATTGTGGACTAAGTCGAAGTAGGAATTAGGAATGAGTATTGTTTTTGGGTGTTTTCCTTATTCGTAATTCATAATTCGATATTCATAATTCGAATGGAGGCTATAGATGAACACAAAGGATAGACGAATTTATCAGTGTGTAGGGTTTACGCTTATAGAACTATTAGTCGTCATCGCCGTCATCGCGACGGTCATCGCGTTTGCCGTGCCCAATTTCTTGGGAGCCCGCCAGCGGGCAGGGGATACTAAGAAGAAATCAGAAATGCAGCAGTTTAAGCAGGCGCT
>CAYHFH010000084.1:0-4867 GCA_964355865.1 uncultured Gammaproteobacteria bacterium | reverse complement strand
TCAGGTGAGTGCGTAAACAAATTATTGCTTATCGGCTTGAAATCATCTTTATGTCCAAATAACGTTCCACCATCTAATTCAACAACCTGAGCAACGTTTTTATGAGGCCCTTTTCTGCGATGGCCAGTTGGACTGGCTTCACGCCAGTATGGATAATCAGAACTTGCTCCTTCAATGGCTCCTGTAGACATAGTTGGAATTTATCATAAGGAATTTTACTTTGTCAATTTTTTTCATTTTTTACTGCGGTGAGGCCGGAAAGGAAGATGAAACACACTCTCGTATTTATTACATATATATATGGTAGACTTGCTATCATACGGCTATGACGATATTCTTTGCCACTCCCTATAACGGAAAACCCAAGTATCAAGAATTTATCAACGAAATAATCAGGGTTATAGAATCTCATGGGATAACCGTCGTAAGCGCTGAAAAAGAAACCCAATATAATCAGGCATTCACCCAGGAAAAATTATCTGAATTCGGAGACCGGAACCATGCACATTATGAATTTATCCGGCAGGGGATTGCGGGTGCTGACGCCGTAGTATTTGAGGCAAGTTATGAAGATTTTCGTGTAGGGCATGAGGCGACCCTGAGCCTCATGTATGGAAAACCAATTCTTGTACTTTCGCAACTCATTGATTATGGGCAGTATATTTATCATGAGAAATTTATCGGTAAAAAATATTCGGATAAAAAAGAATTGAAAAAAATTATTGAAGATTTTCTTGCTGTGGTAAAAAAATTATCCGATACGGAATCCTATCAGGTGGTTCATGACATCGTCGATCTTCAACATAGCTCGACTCTCTCAAGACTCCGGTACCGGGCTTCACAAGGAGCGACGTACTTTGCAGATTGGGCTAAACGCGCTGCGAAGGAACCTGACGCGGTATATCAAGAAATTTTGAAGAAATTAGGTGATTTGCCAGTTCAGAATTCTTGGGATGTATTTGCAAAGGTTTACAACGAAGATACACCGGACACCATTTTTTACGGTGCCGTAAAATTTGCTGATCAAATATTGCGCAGCCGTCATATTCTCAAGAGCGATCATGTGGTCGATGTGGCGTGCGGAACAGGGTCGATTGCTAGAATTCTCACGAGTTTTGGATACCGGCATGTGACTGCCTTTGACCGGTCACGCGCCATGCTTTCAGAAGCGTATCGATTATGTGCCCATTTGCCGAGTATAAAAATTACTGAGTCTGACATCGCTGGGGTGAAACTTGAGCATCCTGCAAGAGGAATGGTTTGGTATGATTTTAGTTCAAATTTTGCCCTCGATGAAACGGAGCTTGAGCGGTGGCTTGATAGCCTGCTCACAAATCTCGTAACCGGCGGAACCCTCATCTTTAATGTGAGAACGAAAACAGGATGGAACGTGGACTTTTTTAAACATAAAGTCACCCTCTATGAAGCGGAACGCTTTCAGCGGATCTGGATAAATTTGCCTGATCCGAAGAAGGCACGTATCACGTTTGATATTTTTATACGGATAAAGGATAAAGATGGCGCTTGGCTCCCATGGGAACGAGAACAGATGACGGAGCGCACATGGCGGCTATCCGAGGTGAAGCGCGTAATGACGCGGCTGAAAAAGGCATCTCTTGATGGGATATTAGGTGACGATTATACACCCATCAGAGGAACCAGAGAGCCAGGTCTGACGTATTTTATTCTAACGAAAAAGTAACAGCCTGCCATGCAATCGATATAGCTTCGTGGTATACTTCCAACATTCAGCGGAAACAACAACGTGACAAATTAACAAAGTGATCCCGCGAAGCGGGATCCACGATGCTATAATCCCGATACAATCGGGAACAGCATCGGGACAAAGTGACCTCAAAACCTTATGGCTGACAAACACCCTTTAGTTAAAAAAAATGGTAAAAATGGGAATGGGAACGGAAAGCACGGGAAAAAAGTATGGGAATTCGGATTCCAGTTTAATGTGAAAAATGTCTTCATTGGGCTTTTCATCGCATTTATCCTATTCTCCATGCTCGGGAGCCTGGGGGACAAGGTGAGTAATCTCGTAGAAAAACCATTGAGCACGGTGATTGCCGATGTGAAAGGCGGCAAGATTGACAAGATTGAGATAGAAGAAAGCCGGCTCACGATCAACTATAAGGACGGCACAAAATTTATTTCCCACAAAGAGCCGCAAGAGTCGTTGCTAAAAGTTTTTGAAGGCGCGGGGGTGGACCCCAAAGCCGTCGAGATAAAAGTGAAGGATCTTTCTCCCGGGGCCATGTGGATGGGGATCGTGTCCAACGTGCTTCCCTTGGTCCTTACGGTTGTCTTTTTTCTTTTCCTGTTCCGCCAGGCGCGCGGGGCGCAAGATAATATCTTCTCCTTCGGACAAAGTAAGTCCCGGATCTTTGCCAAGGATCTTCCCAAGGTTACGTTTGCCGATGTGGCAGGGGTCGATGAAGCGAAGAAAGAACTTGAAGAAGTGGTTGATTTCTTAAAAAATCCTGCAAAATACAAAGCGCTGGGGGCGCGTACCCCAAAAGGTGTGATCCTCGTGGGTCCCAGCGGCACGGGCAAGACGCTTCTCGCTAAAGCCATGGCGGGAGAAGCACACACCGCGTTTTATAGCGTCGCGGGAAGCGAGTTTATGGAAATGCTCGTGGGGATTGGCGCCGCGCGCGTGCGGGACCTCTTTGCCCAAGCTAAGAAAAATGCGCCCAGCATCATCTTCATCGATGAGATCGATGCGATTGGAAGAATGCGATCCGTTGGGCTTATGGGCGGGCATGATGAACGCGAACAGACCCTCAATCAAATTCTCGTTGAGATGGATGGATTTGAACCCAACACGGCGGTGCTCATCGTCGCCGCTACCAACCGCGGGGATCTTCTCGATCCTGCGTTACTGCGGCCCGGACGGTTTGACCGACGGGTGGTCCTCGATCTTCCGGACATGGCAGGACGCAAAGATATTCTGGCTATTCACGCTAAAGGCAAGCCGTTTGCCACAACGGTCGAGTGGGATAAAGTGTCCAAACGAACGGTAGGATTCTCCGGCGCAGACATGGAGAACATGCTCAATGAGGCCGCAATCCTTGCCGCCCGCGAGGACAAAAAAGAGATCGACATGAAGGACATTGAGGAGGCAGCAACGAAAGTAAAACTTGGACCGGAAAAGAAGCGGCTGCAAAGCGATCTTGACCGCAAAATGACGGCATATCATGAAGCCGGACATGCGGTCGTCAACTACTATTCACCTAACCTCGATCCCGTGCACCGCGTCTCGATTGTCTCGCGCGGGATGGCTTTGGGCTACACGATGGCGCCACCGGAGAAGGATAGACTCCATGAGACGAAGTCGCGCTTGATTGACGAGATTGCCATGACGATGGGAGGCCGGGCCGCCGAGCAGCTTATATTTCATGAAATGACCAGTGGCGCGGCCAATGACATAGACCAGGCGACGAGAATCGCCCGGTACATGGTAATGGAATTTGGGATGAGCGACCTGGGGCCCATCAATTTCGGTCCGCAGATGGACATCACCGAGTGGGGGAAGCAGTACATGGAGCAAAATACGATCTCTCAGGATATGCAAGGGAAGATTGATGTGGAGGTTAAAAAACTTCTGGATGAAGGGTACAGAAAGGCCGCAGAACTTCTCAAAAAATACAAAAAGAAACTCGACCTTGTTGCCGAAGAATTAATCAAGAAAGAGACCCTTGAAGGAGAGGAATTCCAAGTGGTCATGGGCGGACTGAAGACGAGAATCAACTAATCAACTAATTTCCAATCAACCAATCATCCAATAGTTGATGTTATGAATAGATTAGTCCTCATCGATGGCAATGCAATACTGCACCGCGCGTATCATGCGCTGCCACCGTTAACGGCTCCAGACGGAACAGTGGTCAACGCAGTCTACGGATTTGTCTCCATCCTCATTAAATTATTTCAAGATCTCAAGCCCAATTATATGGCAGTCGCTTTTGACCGGGCGGCGCCCACGTTCCGTAAAAAATTGTATAAGGAATATCAGGCGAGTCGGCCCAAGATGGAGGATGCGCTTGTGGGGCAAATCAGTATTGTCCATGATGTGGTGGCGGCATTCGGGATACCTAACTTTGAGCTGGACGGGTATGAAGCGGATGACATCATTGGCACGGTGTGCCAACAAATCACAAATCCCAAGCACCAAGTTCCAAACAAATCCCAAGCACTAAATTCAAATACTCAAAACATTGAAGAAGTCGTGATAGTAACAGGGGATAAGGATATATTGCAGCTTGTCGATGACGCAACGGGTGTCAAAGTCTTCATGCCGACGAAGGGATTATCCGAGGGGAAGATTTATGGAGAAGCGGAAGTGGTTGAGCGGCTCGGCGTGACCCCGCAGCAGATTCCGGAGCTCAAAGCACTCATGGGGGATAGCTCAGATAATTATCCCGGAGTGGTGGGGATCGGACCAAAGACGGCGGTCGAGTTGATTACGAGATATGGGAATATTGACGCTCTATATAAGACAATAAACAGTAAACAGAAAGCAGGAAAAGGGGAGAAGGGGAAGCTATCAGCTAACAGCTTTCAGCTATCAGCAGGAGTAAGAGATAAATTATTAAAAGGAGAGGAGATGGCCAGGATGTCTAAAGATTTGGCGACGATTCGTACTGACGTGCCGGTTGAATTCAAGCCGCTTGAAACGCTTGAAACGCTGGATACGCCGGAAGTCAGGAAAAAACTTGAGGCGCTTCATTTTCCATCGCTTCTTAAACGATTAACTGGGGTACAAGAGGGGAAGAGGGGAAGACCCTCCTTCGTCCCGCAAAGAGGGACTATGGCGGGCGAGGCGGGGGAGCAGCAGGAGTTATTTTGAACTAAATTC
>CAYHFH010000083.1:0-4918 GCA_964355865.1 uncultured Gammaproteobacteria bacterium | reverse complement strand
TTTTTCCGTCTTCAGTTTGATATATGATTATTTGTGATTCGTCCTTCATAATATATTGATAAAATAATATTGATCAATTGAAGTATGTTCCAAAATGGAACTAGCTGAATTTTCGTTTAATTCCTCGATATCAAAAAAATTTCCACTTTCACCTTTCCATTTGGCGTGGTATAGAGCAAAAACTCAGTGAAGCTATTATTTGGCACAATGTGTTTATTGCTCTTTTTCATAATCTAACTTTACACCGAAAATAAACCGAAAGTCAATTGTGATTTCTCCTACAGTATTCCATACTGGAATAAGCATGAAAAATCTGACCAAGCTCATCGTCTCCATCGTCGTCTGTGAATTGGTCGGTGTTCTCAGTACGCCGTTTACTCTGGCCGCCATTCCGGGTTGGTACTCAACGCTCATCAAACCTCCATTTTCCCCTCCCAATTGGATCTTCGGCCCTGTCTGGACCTTGCTCTATATGATGATGGGAATATCTTTTTTCCTCATTTGGCAATTAGGCTGGAAAAAGAAAAAGGTAAAAGTAGCGGGGTATTATTTCGGGGCACAGCTCGCACTCAATTTCCTCTGGTCCATCGCGTTTTTTGGGCTTCGCTCCCCCATCTTGGGACTCGTCACCATCGTTGTACTCCTGGTGCTCATCATCCTGACGATGAAGCACTTCTCCCCTCTCTCACGCCTCGCCTTTTATCTCCTGGTCCCCTATCTCCTGTGGGTCACCTTTGCGACCATCCTCAATGGGGCTATTGTGATACTCAATTAAAAGTATTTATTTTCCCCACATCGCACTATCAATTTCTTGTAAAGAAAATCCATGCTTTTTTATGCTACTCATTATCTTTGACTGTGTGACTCTGTCATATTCAGATTTCCCTTGTAATACAATTAAAAATGGCCGTTCTGGTGGCATATGCTTTTTGGGACACGAGTATTTAAGATGTCGTGAGCCTACCTGAGGCTGAGGGAAAAAACCAAGCCTCTTGAGACATCGAGTAAATTCTGCCGATCCGAAGGATTTCATGACGCAACCGCGAAAGGAATCAATGAAGAATCTATAGATTTCCTAAACTGCCCAAACTTTATTTGCTCGCTTATTTGCTTCGATGAACCATGGGCTACGCGTACCATATTGATTCGTGCTTCTATAGACGGTAAAAATTGAATTTCATTCTGATATTTTTTTGGGATATCAAAAATTGTATAAATAAGATCGTTAACATTAAAAAATAATTCATTTAAATCACTGGCTTCTGTGACAGCATTAAATTCATCAAGCATGGCAACAAGAGCGCCTGAATCGCCTTTTTGTATGTGTACGGCTATAGTAGCCGGTAGTAACATTTTTTTTGTTTTTGCCATAGACACCACCTTTACTGATATAAATTATAACACACGGCCTGACAGATATTGCATCAAGGGTAAACTCAGCACAAACCTATTGTACCAGGAGGGTGTATCCTCCATTCTTCATTTCCAAAAAAGAAGAGGTTTGAAGCTAATTCACCCGTCGGGTTGCTTTCATCATTCCCAAAACCAATAAAATTCAGGATTATCAATTTTTTTATGTGTGATTCTCCAAGCCTCCATGATCCATTTTCTTCGATCACCTTCCATGTTCCTTCAAAATACGTTTCTTCCGCTTCCTGGTCGACCAGGTCCAGAGCAGTCAACTTTACGGCAATGGTGTTTTCTTCCTTTTCCACCAGTTTGCTTTTCAAAAGAGTTACATCGAGCGTATTGATATACCCCGTAATCCAGGTGCTTAACGGATTACCGATGAGGCGTGATGCCGACAGGAGCCGGTATGCTTTCTCAAAATTACGCATCTTTATATATGCGTAAAATGCAGTGACGGTCTCCAGTGGTCCTTTTTCCGGTTCCAATTTCAGCACTTCGACCACAGGGAGCGGATCCTCCCGTTCTGATAAAAATCCTACGCGTTTCAGGAGATCATCAGATGATATTGCCAGTCCAATCCCGGGCCCCCCGTAGGTGACCATCCCTACGACATTGCCGCAAAGCGTCATCAAGGGTCCGCCGCTATTACCGGCATTGATCGTCCCGTCAAAGTGGATATGGGACACCGGCGAACGCCGGGTTGATCGCGTGGTCACGTAGACCCCCCGGGTAACCGTTGCGTCTCCCTTCAGCCCTGTTCCCATCGGGAAACCTACCGCAATCAGGGGATCGAGTTTATTTAACCCCTCGGGATAAGCAAGTGCAAGCGATGTATAGAAACCATCGATTTTCAAAAGCGCCACATCGGCATCCTTATCGATCATGACGACTCCGGCCGTTTTAAAGCTATAATCTGAAAGGATTACTTTCGGTGCGGGTTCTCCATCCACGACATGTGCATTGGTCAGTACCACCCCATCATCCCGGATGATCATGCCTGTTCCCTCCCCTGATGCTGTCAGGATACGCACTATCGCGTCCTTCGTATTTGCAAGCGTCTGCCGTTCGCTGCATGCCAACGCCCTGTTGCCACCCATATGTTCTTCTACCCGGCTCAAACGGTACCAAATAAATATCAAGCCAGAAGTATTAATCACTATCAACGCGAAAAGTCCCAATGCGATAGACTCCCCGGAATTGATCCGCGCATGGATACGGTGTGGTAATACGCGGAGATCGCGGACCGAGGGTATCAACGCAGACGGTTTTTTTGATAGTAAATACTTACCGCTATAGACGATAAATACCGTTATCAGTGATGTAAAAATGACGGCACCCTCCACGATATTCGCCATCGCGAGGTATGGGTTCGAGACGTCCGGACGGAAAAATTGCAGAATCCAAAGAAACACACCCGCAGTGCTGACGAGATAGAGCATTGCCTGTAACATGGCCGGAATCGGCCGGAATATCCGCAACCACAAAAGTGCCAGTCCCATACTATGAAGGAAACAAAAGGTAAAAAATAAAAAAATCCATAGATCATATTCTTCACCAGTTGAGTTAAATGACGCCCGAAAAAGGCCATCTCCTGATGCTAAAATATAATACACGGTGAAAATAAAAAACACATGAATCACGACCGTCATACGGGAGCCTACAATCCATCGGCATGCCCACATAATGAAACGCAGGGGTAAAAATATAAGCCGGAAAAGAAATCGAATCATGCTGGTTTGCATTGTACCATCAGTCTTATAGTCAGCGTAGATACGTTTTGATATTCTTCAGATGCCCGGCGTACGTAGCAGCACAATGGATTTGTTTGTTGCGGTCATGGAGATAGAATATGCAGTCGGTTTCTTCCGGTTCCAAAACTGCTTTTATAGCATCCATCCCCGGACTGCAGATGGGAGTGGGCGGCAACCCTTTATAAAGATAGGTATTGTACGGAGAATCCGCCCGTTTCTCAGCAAGATCCACGCCTCCCCACCAGCTCCCGTCGGGCTTTTTGCCCTTCGTGTACTGCATAGTCGCGTCAATCTGAAGTTTCGTACCGGTATTCAAACGGTTCCAGATGATGCCCGCGATGAGATTCATGTCTTCGGGCCCGGCGGCTTCGCGCTGGATAAGCGATGCGATTTTGAGGCCCGTCGTCCATTTGATATTTTGTTTGACAAACTCTGCCAGAAGCGGCGAGAGCTTTGCATTAAAATTATCAATGAAACGCTGCGCAACCGCATCCACCGGCTCGTCTATTGGTAATAGATACGTATCGGGGAAATACACGCCCTCGGCGTACTCCGTCTTTGTATCTTTATACAACGCGTTCCACTGATCAAGTAATGCGCTGTTCCAGCCAAGCTTGGGCGCAATCATCTCTCCGACCTGTTCTTTTCTGACACACCCCGACGTTGTCACCCACACCAGCTGCGGCTGCCCGGTGATTTTTTTCATCACGGTCCACGCACTCATGTTCTGATTCAGACGGTATCCGCCCGGGGCAATTTCAATATCACGTGCCGCAAACCACAATAGGATCCGTATTCCTTCTTTACCCCGGATGTATCCTTCTTCCTTAAGTTTTCCGGCGGTGTCAAAGCCTTTCTGTTCCTGCGGCACGTCAAACGTGCCAGCCGCGTTTGACTGCGGCGGCACGGCAAACACGCCGGGCCTACTCTCCCACCCCGCCGGAACAAAAAATAACCAGATTGCCGCACCAACGGCCCCGGCCAGAAGCCCGATACCCGCCGCCAGCAATGCGTGTTTTTTACTCATTTTAAATAGGATGAACTATATTATCCTCCCTCATCGGCAGACTCCTCAATAAATCCTCTACTTCCCGGGCAAGACTTTCGGCAAACGCGTCAAGGTTCCCATAGTCTTTGAGAACTACCCTGCGGACCCCCCGTTTTTTCGCTTCGTCGTTATATTTCGGTACGGATGATATCGCGATTACTTTTTCCGGTCCTAAGCGCTCGAGTTCCAGTACATGAAACGATCCGCCCAGAGAACAATCACGGTCCAGAAGAAGTATGTCGTATATAATTTGTGGATTCTTATTTATATATTCCTGAACCTGAATATAATCAGATAAAATAGTAACAGCGATATCTATTCCTTTATGTTCCCCCAACTCATCCAGTACAGCCAAAATAAATCGTAGCGTTCTGATATCGTCCTCAAGTACCAAAAGTTTTATTTTCTTCATACCATTCATTAAATCGGCATATCGGATGTCTGGGGTCGACTGGGTGCTTCACCATGGTGTCGATACCTACACCATCTTTGACTCCACAAATCCTTCCTTACTCTCTACCCCACCGTCGGTAAGGTTAATAGAAAGTCGAATTCATCTCCACCGTTCTATTCACACGCACCCGGTGTGCATTATCATAGATTCATTATAATGCGTTTCTCCGTTGCTTTTCTCCCCGGCTTTTTCGGGTGCTATTGTCAAGCCCCCATTTCATGAAGACAATAGTCTGGAAAACGGAGCGCGGCAAAT
>CAYHFH010000082.1:3085-4930 GCA_964355865.1 uncultured Gammaproteobacteria bacterium | reverse complement strand
CCATAATGCATTACCGACTGCATTGAGGGGAGCGATCACCCAAGACGCCATCGCCGCCCTCCTGCCCGGCATCTTCCCGCCCGGCGCTGCCGTCGACGACATCAACGCAGCGATTGCGGATCTACAGCGGGCGAAGTTGCCACAATGGATCGGCGCGTTGTTTGAGCCGTTTGAATCATCGCGCGAAGATGCCTTCGCCATGCTTCGGTTGGTGATGATTGCCGTTGAATCAAGCGATAAACGTCCGGAATCGATAGTACGGTTAGTACGCCAACTGCGAGGATCGTATCTCACGGCGCTGAACCAATCATGGGGGAAGATGCCGGACGACTTTGAACGTTTTAAAGAGGAAAAGAAAAATATTCTAGAATCAACGGGATCCCTGTCGTTTGCCGATGTCCTCTACCATAAACTCCGAAGAGAAACGGTACGAGAACAAGTGGTGGTGCAATCGCTACGACAATCAAAAGATTCCGAAATTTACAACACGATCATCGCTCAGGCTGTCGAAAAAGCAAGTACTACCTATCACACGGCAGTCAGGAAGTATGCTAACACCGAAGCGGCCCTTGTTGCCGCGGCCCGCAGCGTCATGGGGATCCGACGGCTCGAAGATGCAGAAATTAACACGCGTTTTGCAGATCCCATATCCACGTCCATCACAAAGCAGGTGTTTCTTAAAGCCGGATTATCACCCGAACTTGCGATTGTGGTAAACGACTTGCATGGCTCACGCGATGCGGTAGCCAAAGACCATCATGATCTCTTTGGCGATCGGGTCCGCGCGCTGCAGAAAACCCCAGAACTTGCGTTAGTGAATCTGGAAAACATGAAGGCGAGTTTGATCAACAACACCGCATCTGCCGAGGACATGACAAAAATAGGCACCGAAGCAACGCGCGTAGTTAATGATATTGGATTGATTGAACGAGAAATTCGGCGGATTCTTGAGCCCTCCGAAGATACGACGAACAAATTGGTAACTGATCTTGAAACGCTATTTCACTATTTCAACCTCGACGTAGACGCGGCATTTTATGCGTTGGCCCCCGCTGAAGACAGGCAGTCGTTCGTCGAGCGCCTTCGAAGGGATAATGATGCGAAAGAAGCAATGATTGCCAAGCTCAATACAACACTCGTTGCTCTCCAACAAGCCATGTATAGAGAGATCAATGCAATGGTCGACTTTCCATCATCAGCGGTCCCATCCGCCGATGCCACCCGCACGAAGCTCAAGGAAGCGATTAATTCCTATGATAATCAGCGATCCGGTCTGCGGAATTTCGATTATAAAGAATTGGATTCCGTTGAATCCAACCTCGCCGCCTTCCTGCAATTTTTGACGGATAATCATCTTTTTCTTCGGCCGCCGGAGCCTAAGGGCGAAGGAGGCACTCCACCGCCAGCAGTTGGCGATGTTCTGCCCGCCACCATCGGCTCCGTCCCAGCTGAACTCCTCTCCCAGCCCTATGACATGCTTGAATATGCCCAAAAAATGCAGCGGGAGGAGCGGGCAAAAAAACCGCAGCCGTTGGACGCCATCTTGGGCACACGCGAATTCCACGGCGATACGGATGGGAAGGGCACCCAACACTCAGCAGTCATCGAGCGGGAACTCGTTCACATCTTGAAAAATCCAAAGACGGCGGAAGCATTTCAGCTCATCCAGTCGGTCCGGTTATTCGCGGCTCAACGAAGCATGATCGCGCTCGCAGCTATGCCGGATGCGCGTATACTCGAGCTTCTCCCCACGATCTACCGTTTCTTCGCCCAGTACCATGAACAGGGAAACTTCATGGGGATTGACGCAAACGGGAATCTCGTCGTTTTTGCGCTCCAACAGCA
>CAYHFH010000082.1:0-2985 GCA_964355865.1 uncultured Gammaproteobacteria bacterium | reverse complement strand
TATACTCAAGAAGGACAAAAAGAGCGTCTCACGCAAGGCCCGAAAGGTCCGGTATTATCTCAACCCTGGCTTTTGGGCCGGATGTATGCAATTGCCCTTGATTATGCCAATGATGCGGAAGGAGATAGATCGTATCAGAAAAGTATTCATGCGACCGCCAAAGGAAAGGCTATTTCTTCCGCGGAAGAAACGGCCCTCTTTAATCTCGCCGGACTATTTGGCAAGACTCGCACCGGACTCGGGGTCTTGGCTGCCCTCGCCGACCAGAAAGTGTCCTCGTATCTTCCTAACGGGGCCTACGCGGATCCCCGGACAAATGTTACGTGGGTCATCCTTACTGAGCAACTCCGCCGCGGGCAGACCGTGGTACCCGGATACAATCCAGAGAATCCCGCCGGATATATCAATTTCGCCAAGACTATGGCGGATATCGAGTTTGGAAGGGTTTTCGATAACCTCATGGATGGAGCGGGGGAGTGGATACTCACCGGCAGGAGTCCTAAAGAGCAAGTTGCCTTTTCTATATCCCGCCAGGCCCAGCTCATCGCCATGGTCGACGCCCAGCGCGCTGGTAAGCCCCTGCCGCTATCAACGTTGTCGAATTTTCTTCCACAGTTGCCGGAAACATATCCTCCGTTGCCGGATCGAATCGATGGAAGCAGGGGTACAGCGATTGTAGTCGCTGGGCCAGTGCAAACACTTGTTTCACAATTTCCCGGTGACGATGTTACGACGGATAGAGCTCCGAGTACGTCCTTGAATGATTCGTTGGACGCTATTGAGCGGGAAGCGCAGGTCCGGCGATTAAAAGATGCGTTCGAGAGGATTGTTAAGCAACGTCGTAGCGCATTATCGCGAGCTCGTCATGAACTATTTACGCTTGATACAACCATGCGAAATTTTGTGGTACAGCGGTTGGTTGAACTTGCAAAAAAGCCACCCGTTATCGTACTTGGTCAGGCGGTAGGTTTGGATACAAGCAAGGTTTGGCCCAAGACCGAAGGGGAAAGCCAGAGTGAGCAAATACATATTCAGTATGTCCAGGATAGGGTAAACGAGCTGGATCCGCTTCTTGCTAACGCAATTACCACCGTGGATGAATCGCTGGACGTAAGTTTTGCACTGAATGACTTTGAAGATATTCAGGCGACACTTCTTGAAAATAACGCCAAGCCCACCGGTCAAATCATGGCAGCCGTATTGAGCGGCGAGAACGAAGAGCTCATAGAAGGCCGCGTCTGGACTGTGTTTACGAAAGGGTTATCTCGCGATCAACAAATACTGTTTGTTGGTGTGATCAACTCCTTCACGCAATCGGTCACGAATGCCTTATTGGGGAGTGAGAAGGATATGGTCGAGGGATTGGCGTCTAATGCTATCGAGTCGATGACTCCAGCACAGGAAAAACCATTTGTTGCCCAGGCTTTGGCTCTCATGGCGGCTCAGGCCAAAGTCCAGTCGGAAGTGCCCACGCCGCAAGGTCAACCCTCCCAACCTTTGGATCTGCCAGAATGCGTCACCGGAGATACGCTTCTCAAGAGACGAAAGAAAAAGAAGCGCCACGGAGGGGTTTACCCAGACGATCAAAGCGATGTCTGGGAAGATGTGCCGATTGTGGATATTACGCCCGGTGATGAGATTCTCTCTCTCAATGAAATCACCGGTCAATTTCAACCCGCCCGAGTCAATAAACTGCTGAAAAAAGGCATACAGACTGTCTTCAAGGTGAAGACAATTCGTGGGAAATCGATCCGTACGACGGCTGAGCATCCCTATTTAGTTCGTATCCCAACGTCTATTTTAACTGGTGGCGTGTTTGAGATCGATCAGTCCAATAGGATAGAGCAGTTAAACAAAGACAGTTATGTGTCGCTCACCCGCGGGGATTTTCAGTTCGTCGTCAAGATATCCCGATATACGAAACGATTCTTATATGAGAAGTCACAAACAAACAAATCGACAAAAACATTTGCTCCGTTACTTTTTGCCAGGGCTGTTGTTGCCCTATTGAGGCATCAACGATTAATTCCTGACCGTTTGGTTATCGATATTGAATACCCGGGGTATGAAGATAGCATCGTAGAAATTATACGCCGGTATCACCGACGCATAGACTATGATTTTCGCTCCATTGGGAAGTCGTCTCCCGCGCATATCGCTGCGTATGGATTTGGGAGTAAGCGTCATGGACAAAAAAAATCGACCGTGATTCCTTTTGAGGGAACTATAGCGTTGTTACACCCAGAGTCTACAGGGATTCGCAACGCACACGGTCAAGTACCGCTACTTTATCATAGCGATGATGCATTGTCAACCAAACCTATGTGGCAAAAGGTATCGCTACTTAAGATCGGATGGGAAGTAGCTACCGTGGATGGATGGGAACAAATTATCTCCATAGAAAAGCTCGGGCAGGAAAAAGTATATGACATTGAAGTGGAAAGTACCCATAATTTCGTGGGCAACGGCATCGTCGCGCACAACACGATGATTGCCCGTAGTCTTGCCGCGTCTTTGGAGTCGGCCGCGACGGTCAAAAAAGCATTTATCCGGCATCCGGAATTGTTTATTGATAAAGCCCGGGAAATCATTAAGAGCGCGCAAGCAGAAATTCAGAAAGAAATCAATGTGGCTCAAGCATTAGCTCATCGCGTTAGCGATGAACTCGCCTACATAATCAACACGGATAACGCCCGGGATATGACCAACGTTGTGGGTCAGATATCCGGCAATCGGGATACGCTCATTGCTGCAAATGAAACATCCACAGGCACTATTTTACTGGCCATCGCCCGCGGTGATACCAAGGAAACGGTATTGGGCATGATTCATACAGGTTTATTGCAGGGAGCAAACAAGGCTACAATTGCTCGTCTGGGGATCACGCCGGAAGTCCTGGCTACCTATGAAGATACGATCTATTCAGAAGTGGAAAAGGCATTGGATAGCCTTCTCACAGACGCCGCAGACGCCCGCCTCGCCCTT
>CAYHFH010000081.1:3462-5134 GCA_964355865.1 uncultured Gammaproteobacteria bacterium | reverse complement strand
CTCCCCCTGGCAAACTCCCCTGTTGAGGGGGGCCACTCCCCTCTCAATTTATAATAACTCAGTAGCCCCGGGTCCATCCCATCCATCCACGCTTGGTGCTCGCGTTGAAAGCTTGCTTTTTCCTGTATTCTTCGCTGGAGCTCAGCCGCTTTCCTTGCCTGTTCTTCTTCTTCGCTCGCCCGGGCGATGATCTCGACGGTCTTCCGGTATTTTTCCGGGACGATCTCAGGATTCTTCGCAATCACCTTAAATCCTTTGTCCAATACTTCTCCCAACGCTTCCGCGTGCTGGGCAGCCTTCCCCGTACCCACATAATTTTCCGCCTTCGCCACCGCCACACCAAAAAACTCCGCCACTTTCGCCCCCAACCTCCAGGTGACATGCGCCGGCCCCACACCTAATCCTATTTCTGCTGATGCCGCCCCCAAGCTTAATGCTCCAACTCTTCCTATCTTTTCAACTCTTTTAAAGTCTGAAAGTGTCACTTTCTCATCTTCAGTGTTATGTAAATCTCGCCATTTATCATACCTTTTCCACAATCCAAAAAAACTGGCTAAACCTTCTACTCCGTCTTCTGCTCGTTGCGGAAACTTCAGTCCATACCCAGCAACCACCAACCCCACCCCGCTCAGTGAAAAATCAACCACCGTCGACGCAATGCCGAGCGCTTTCCCCACCCTCCTCCACGTCTCCGCCGTCTTCTCAAACGCAGCAAACCGTTCTGTCTCTTTGATATTGGCGAGGATATTTCTGTGTGCCGTCACCCACGATTTTTCCACGCCCCCGGGCCCGACGCGCTCCCACCAGCCCGCAACCGCCCGCTTCACCGCCCCTTTACCCTGAGTTTTATCGAAGGGCTCCGCCGGATGTGTTTCACCCACTCCCCCTTCAATCGGTTTGAACTCTTCCGGTTTTCCTTCACCGATATACTGGATATCTGCGTTCTGCTCACCCATAAATCCTTCTTTC
This sequence comes from uncultured Gammaproteobacteria bacterium, assembly GCA_964355865.1. Classification (GTDB taxonomy): domain Bacteria; phylum Patescibacteriota; class Microgenomatia; order UBA10105; family UBA927; genus CAZLDC01. Next base: position 4,165 of record CAYHFH010000081.1, on the reverse strand, counting down.
TTCTTGAGTATTATTGTACTCCCCCCGCTTATCGGATGCAGCAGCCGCGTGCCGACCCCTGGGATCGTAAAGGTGAGATCATCGATAAGCGGCTCACGTATCCTATCGCCTGCAGGCCGGCTACGCATATACGCTTGATAATCTGAGGGCGTTTTCATCCGCACCCCCAAACCAATCCTTCGTTTCATATCCCGGATATACATGGATTCACACGCCACGACGTCAAATCCCTGAGTTTGGGCCAACTGCATGAGCATAGTAAAATCCACCTTCCCGATCGGCCCAATGTGGATATGCTTTCCTACCCGCATGAGTTCCCGAAACACCCCTTCCCGCTCCCCCCGCGGTATCTGGTACGTCGACCAGAGGGCCAAGACATGATCAAACGATCCATCCGCAAACGGGATCTTCCTGCCGTCATACTGCACAAATGTTTTATCTTTTACTCCCACGAAGGTCTTTTGAAACTCACGAACTTTTGTCGTGTCATTTCCAAATTTTTCCAAAAGCCGGGCATAAAGATCCAATGTCAGTGTCGCCCCGTACCGCACCACGTCGTGCGTACTGATGAGTGGTTCTTTGATGACATCGAGATTAACAACCGTTGAAGCAATACCCCGCTCGCCCAATTGCTCTTGGAGATGCGTGAGCCCCGGCCCGTGACAATTTCCCCTTCCAGGCTTTTGGGTGGTGATCGTTGAGA
>CAYHFH010000081.1:0-3362 GCA_964355865.1 uncultured Gammaproteobacteria bacterium | reverse complement strand
AGCCCCGGCCCGTGACAATTTCCCCTTCCAGGCTTTTGGGTGGTGATCGTTGAGAATTTTCCGCAGATTCCATCATGCTTTATTCACCTGATATTGAGCATCTGTTCTTCAAAATTATCCTTTGTCACCACGTGGAGAACTGATCCGGGATATGCCGCGAGAAACGTATCCCGCACTGACTGTTTTATCCCTCCATTCTGGTATTTAAATTCATACCCGTTGAGCATCCCTCCGGCTTCCTCCACCCAATCAATTTCTTTCTGGTCATGGGTTCGCCAAAAATAATAATTTTTTCTCTCTCCCAAATTCGCCATGCGCTTGAGCCGTTCCGTCACCATGAAATTTTCCCAAAGCATGCCCGCATCATCACGAAGCTTCAATCCGTTCATGTTATTGATGAGGACGTTTCGTATTCCTGTATCCCAAAAATAATATCGGCTTGTTTTTGCAATCTCTTTTCTCAAATTGCGGGATAACCCCCGGACCTGCACGAGGATGAAGCTTTGCACCAAAAGATCCAGATAGTGTGCCACCGTCTCCTTCGTCATACTCAATTGAGCGCCAAGTTCAGACATAGACACTTGTCCGCCTATCTGGTATGCCAGAAGCCGTAGGAGATCCACGATTTTTCCGGCATGACGGATTCCGGAATATTCTAGAATATCTTTATAGAGGTACCCATTCACGAGCTCCTCAAGCCATAGCTTCCGTTCGTTCTCATTATCTATCGACACAGCCATCGGATAGCTTCCCCAGATGAGCCATCGCTCCAGAGCAATCTTTGCTTCCAGCGTGCCACGCCACGCCGCAAGCTCCGGATAGCTGATCGGATAAAGGGAAAGCGTTCGTTTTCTCCCCGTCAGCGGTTCTTCTGTTTGTCGAGCAAGAGCAAATGTTGCCGAACCTGTCGCGATGACGTATTTATCCGGCAACCAGTCCACGATCAACTTGAGCGTAAGGCCTATATTGGGTATGCGCTGCGCTTCATCAATGAAGACATGAGTAGCACTGCCCAAAAGATCCTTAAGGTATCGCTGATCATTCAATACGAGCCGATCCCGATCTATAGCGCTATCGCCCGTAAACCGGATCACCTGTTTCTCTGACAGTTCTCCTATCCACTTCTCGATGAGTGTCGTTTTCCCCACGCGTCTGGGGCCATAAAGGATCAGGGCGATGCCGGGTTGGGCAAGCTGTTTGAGTCTGACAAATGCTTGTCTCTCAATTTTCATAAATTGAGCATACCATACTCTCCGTATTTAGTCAAATTGAGCAAAAGTACGCACTCAGAGTTCGGTTGTTAGCCGTATCTGTTTTTTCCTACGTTTGGTCATTGTTGTTAGGTCATTGGAATTTCGTTGCCTTCCCCTGGCATCTCTCCGTTTTCTGTCATACAATGGATAGTGTAGCGTATATTCAATTTCATATCATAGTAAACATGACAGAATCGAGAACTCAAGAAAGAATTGTTACTGCCATATCAGCTCAAGAACGATTAAGCCTAGGCCGTCAACTCAATCAGAAGGAAAAAAAAATACTAAATGCCATTAGCGCCGATCTCGACAATAAAGATAGTCGCCTTAAGGAAAAGCCTCCAGAATCAAAACCGTCTCCTGTTAAAAAAAATATTAATGATGAATCTGAAATTCAACAATTGTCACATAAAGAGCTCAAGGAATTATTTTCTCGACAAGGTATTACACATGACGAATATAGAAATGAACTTGCTCGTCGTGCTACCGCGATAAAAACACAAAGTGAATCAGTAATCAACTCAGCAAGAGCAAACCAACAGTCTGAATCAACAAGTGTTTTATCTGAAAATACGACAACAAAATTACTCGAACAACGTATTCAACAAGCCTCAATCGCAGAGTTGAGCGTCATGATGGCTCAAGGAACTATTACGAAGGAACGATATGATGCGGAACTAATACGTCATAAGGATGATAAATCTTCTCTATCAATAGCAAGCGCAGGGAGCGGCATTCCCGTGGAATATCGTAACTTTTCACCCAGTCAAACCGAAAAGTTTATCAACAATAAAGTTCCACAATCACAAAGGGACGGATTATTGGCCCAACTAAAAAGTTTTAAAGACGAAGGAGACTTCTATAGCGTATCTCTCAGAAAAGACAACAGAGGGTATAGCTTGGTACGCTTTCAAACGCCCTCCCCCTGGACCTATGTCAAAAAAAACGCCGAGCAATCCGTCACACAGTCGATTCGTCATGAAATAGGCAAGGGAGGCAACCGCCTCATCAACCCCGACTATAGCCATAATGAAATCATCGCCCAGTATAAGCTCATACGCGCAGCGCTTCCTCCTGGTACATCCATACATAAAATATTAGAAAAAACTGATGGAATCATTTCTGCTGGACTGAACGCATCGGGATTAACCGTTGAGGGCATCAATCTTCTGGTCAACGCCATCCGTGGCGCACTCCTTGAAGCTCCTGAACTCAGGTATAAAGTAGCAGCCCTTCTGCCTGATGATCTCGTCCGCCAGACAGCAGTTGCTGCGGTTCGCACCTCAGGTAATACGATCCGGGAATTTATCCACAAGAAATATCACCTGCCGGACCGTCCGAAAAAAACGCCCGTCATGGTCAACACGCTTGACCAGATCAAACCCGAACACTACCGGGCTCAAGATGCACAAAAGGTGGGTGTGGATATGCGCGATTTAAGCCGCGAAAAAGCCAAAGAGTTTATACTCAATAACGTTCCTATAGAAAAACAAGAAAGTGCTTTGGAAACTATCAATAAACTTCCGGGAAGCACGTTCGGTGTTCAGATCATGGATTCCGGCTGGGTTCGTATTAGCGCCTCTGCACGCGAACCCAGGACGTACGACAACCGCCCACGATATGGCTCGTACAACGCTACGGACGCCACTAAAATGCCCTAATTGGTCATCGTCTTGACCCCCATCCGTATCCGCTCCACGGCCTCCCGGACCGCCGGGGCATCACCGTCACCCGCGAGAATCCCCGCCAATTCTTTATTAACCTTTTCCTGATATTTCACCAATAATAATTGATACTCCTCTTCATGCCGCACCAATACTTCTTCAAGTTTTGTAACTTCTTCCTCACTACACCCATCCATCTCGACAAGCAGATTAATTTTCTGCTGATCGCTTAACAGATGAGATGATTGTATCGTATGTTTTATATCCATAATTCTTTGAGTTTAAAGCCTGGCTTTAGCCTTGGAAAGCCTGGCTTTGAGCTCTCGCCGAACGTTTCATTTCCCTTCTTCAAGGCCACTCCCTTTTAAGGCTTATCTTCCGCCGCCCGCCCCAGCGCATCCAAAATTCTCTCCTGCTTATCCCGCTTGGCCGCTCCCACCGTCTT
>CAYHFH010000080.1:0-5197 GCA_964355865.1 uncultured Gammaproteobacteria bacterium | reverse complement strand
TAAAGCACGGCTCCTCTCGTGATAAGCTGCAACAAAAGAAGAAGTACGGCGAAAAATACCATGTGTCCCACGCTATGGCCGGAAACGCGCATAATTTTCCTCCGGTACACAAGCCAACCGTCTATAGCGACAACCAGAAGAATAAGTCCGGCAAATCCCGTAGTCACATATTTAGATAATCCGGAAATATCCACTTTCGGCCGCATGAATACTCTCGTCAATCCGAGAGAACTGGTTTGAGCAGCTACTGTCGCACCCGACTGCACTTCAACGATCGAAGGTGACACTGTCGTCGCCGCCTGCGAGGTCAAGATCGTCGGTTTGATCTGGTAGGCAAGTTGGGTGTCTCCTGCTCCGAACATCTGCACGACAAGCGTCGTCTCTTCACCGGCCAACACTCCGTTGACGACGGCAAATCCGATATCTTTATAGTCTTTCCGCATGACATTCTCCATATGAGTCGGAGAAGCCATCCAAGCCTCGACAACCGCACTGCTTATAGAAAAGTTTTTGGCAAGATTCTCTCCTGCTACACGATAATGATACCCCGCTAGGGAAACAAACTCCCATGGTGTTTTACCGCTTGGACTATTATGTGCCCAATAATTACTGGCAAACATATCTTGAGCTTTAAGCGCTGCGGCACGCGAAAGACGCTGATCAAGCGTCAAAGGTTCCAAACTTGCCTCAGCCCGTTTCGCATTGGTCGCGGCAAGTAACTGTTCTACCCGTATATCTGTGGCAAATCCTAATACATCCGGAAATTGGGCATGACCGACACTAAGCACCATCCGGAAGAGGACGAATGCCAGGAGATACACGAACATCGCATCGATATGCAGCACCCGGGCATGATGATTGTTACTATGATGCGGGGTAAACAGATGACGCAACGTGTTGCCACCAAACATATATATCTATCATAGCGAACCTCTGGGGAAATTACCAACGTGTCGGATTTGGTGAAGGGTACCGGTCACCTTCATACACCGGTGTAACGATTTGTCCTACGGCTAAATTATTGACAGAGACACCAAGAAGAACTCCAAGCGTGTTGGCAATCGCAATCCCTACCCGCAGTCCGGTATAAGAACCCGGTCCGGTATAGACCTCTATTGCCGTAACATCGCTCAGTGTTAATGTATGCTCTTTGAGCATATCCTCTACCATCGGCAACACTTCCTGAGCTTTGGCGTGTGACACGGGCTTACTACGTTCGTGCTTATCTCCGTTGCTGGTCTTGACTGCAACACGGATCGCCTCCGACCCGGATGAGTCAATCATGATCGTCGCGCTGGGCAAAGCAATGACTCCCTGTCTCAAAACCAAATAGGGCGTTACACTGCAATCAACCACCGTTGACGCATTCCCTACGGGACATACTCCCGGGACGACACAGTCGACCAGATTGACGAGCTCCGGATCCAAGTCTTCATAGCGGTAGGGAGTGGGAAGCCCATGAAAATTAGCAGATGGACCTAAAATCGGCACGCCCACTCCTCGGATAAACTTCAAGGCAATTTCATGATTGGGCATCCGAAACCCAATTTTTTCGCTACCGCCGCGGATAGGGGAGTACACAAGATTTTTTTTGCACTTCGCGATGATGGTCAATGCCCCGGGCCAATACTTCTTTATGAGACGTCGTACAATTTCTTGCGGATCGAGATAGTAGGTGAGTGCCTGCTCCCACGAAGACACGAGCACAGGCGTAGCCTGTGTACGAGGACGCTTGCGTATTGCAAACAATCGATCCACAGCCTTCTGGTCATCCATCCGGCACCCTATGCCGAAGGCAGTATCCGTGGGATAAATGACGATGCCTCCGTCTCTAATGATTTGAACCGCTTGTTGTAGAGTATCTTGATGCATATCAATAGACGTTAATGTGTCATTCCCGCGTAGGCGGGAATCCAGTATTATTTTAAGCTGGATCCTCGGGTCAAGCCCGAGGATGACAACAATATATTGTGCTTTCCATCATCCATGACAACAAATCGTATATCAATCCGCTCTTTAGGCAATAAACGCCCCAATTTTTCCGCCCATTCGACAAGTACAATTGAATCCGGATCTGCAAGAATTTCCGGAAGACCCAATCCAAAAAGGTCTTTCTCACCTTCCATTCTATAGAGATCTATGTGATATAAAAAACCAGTCTGTTCTGGCACTGGATAACGTCGTACAATGATAAAAGTCGGAGAGAGCAGGCGAGAGGCTATACCAAATGCTTTTCCGACCCCCTGGACAAATGTGGTTTTCCCGCTCCCCAAATCTCCATACAAACAAACAGTCAATGCTCCCCGATCTTGTCCACTTTTGACTTTCGACTTTCGACCCGTTCGACTTTGCTCAGGGTCATCCTGAGTTTTACCGAAGGATTGACTTTTGACTATTAGAGACCCAAATTCTTCGCCCAAACGCGTAGTCTCTTGGGGGCTCTTGGTAATAGTTGTCCTAAATATATCCATACTCCTCCCGCACCAATGGCGTCAATTATAACATCACGAAGCCTCCCCTCCCTCGACGGAACAAATAATTGGTGGATTTCATCGCTTGCCGCATAGGCGACCGTCAATAAAAATGCGGTCAGATACAGATATGAACGTTTAGAAAATTTGTAAGAATTCTGTAGCATACGCACGAACAGTGCGAAAAGAATGCTGTATTCGATAACATGAAGGGTTTTAAAGAAAAGGAAATTGATGACCGGTTCCTGGGCGACCTGAACACTTGACCGCCCGGATAGGAAAAAAATAACCGCCATCCAAACTATTACAGGAAACCAATACCGGATAAACGTCATTCGATTAGTATACCAGATCGCTCTTCTTCCTCATCCTTCATAACCTTCTCGCGCACAATCTTCCAGGTATAAACCCCAGTCAGGATGGCAAAACCAATCGCCACCAAAAGCATAGAAGTGACCATTGGCTTCCAGGAATTATTGGTGGTATATGCGCTTGGCGTTGACATTTTTGCTTCCACACGCTCGCCCAAAACAAGCGGCTCCCCCGCGGCAGGCTGATCTTCTGTCTTTTCTGCGGGAGAAGAGACCCCGACCAGCGGAGATTTGAGTGGTATAGACGTGAGGGTAGGGTTGCCCGTTGGTGTGGGAGTCTTGGTCGGTATAGACAAAGCCGTGGGCGTAGGAGTCACGGTGGGCTTAGTGGTTGGTGTTGGAGTCGGTGTTTTTGTGGATGTCGGAATTGGCGTGGGGGTTGAGGTTGCTGTTGGTTGCGGGGTGGGAGTAGCCGTAGGGGTGGATGTTGGAGTGGGATCCGGCTCGTTTAATACAATCATTACCGTATTATCCGACCAATTCACCGAAGAAAGATTTCCCCCTGAGGTCGTATAATAAAAGCCTACTTTTGCTTTATATTCGCCTTCCCCTTTAAACCCACTGTCCGTAAAATCACTTTTCATCGACAATGTTCCGTCCCATGAAGCAATGTTTATTGATCGTTGGGCGGACGAAGTATCTCCGTTTTTTATCCAGGAATTTCCATTTTTTGTGTATCCGAAATAATTTGTTGACCCTTCCTGATAGAAAGCTCCTTTGATATATATCATCTCACCTGGAACAAAACCCGAGGCTGATGCGGTGATGGTCATCTCTTCATCGCCAAATAGAGAGGTTTTGTCAGATATAATCGTCATCGATCTGGCGGCCAAAACATGAGACGGAAATAGTGCAATTAAACAAAAACTGACAAATACACAGAGCATACCAAAAGGTCTCATGGTACACACCCCCCCTCATCTCTTGTGTGCGGCTCCTTCTTATAGGCATATACGAACCGTGACTTGTCATCCAGGTCCCCTAACCCACCATCAGTCTGATAGGTAGTGATCAGGCACTGTTGGACTCTTCGCGCCGCGCCTGAAGTAAAACATTCCCGATATATCCAATAATCAACATCTTTATGTACGCCATGCCCATCAAACAACCTCACTTGCGCATTTTCTGCTCTACCCACGTACCACTCCGTTGGTGGAGTATTGGTTCTACGGATATATTCAACTATGTCGCGTATGACATTGCCTTCTTGTTGTGGCATAGCCCAAGTGTAGATTGGCGATGGGTGACTCAACGACGACTCACCTGCGAGTCGAGAAACTTAGGAAAATTTTGAAGCGAGTACGGGGTTTATGCAATACTTTTTACCTGTGTGAACGATGAGCTTCATACCAGTCAGCTTCTTTACCTTGGTATTCACCGCCTCGACGGCATCATACACAAGGCGTTTTACGTTTTTCTGTTCATCGAGTTCTCCCATCGCGTCTGACAGATCGAGCGTATCGTATTGTTTTTTTGGATTTTTAAAGAGTAATTTGCATATATCGAACTGATACGAATCGGCGGGGATATCTATGACATGAATACCGTTAATGATGATTTTATTTCCTGGTGGGTGAAATCCAATTTGTTCAACGACCACACATTTAGGATTGGCAAGCATCGCCAATCGTTCCTCAATAATTTTCCCAATATCATGACGATAAACAAAGAGAGCAAATAAGGTAAAGACGAAAACAGAAAGCAATCCGGTGACCAAAGACAAAAACAGTTGATTGCCCAGTATCCTCGTCAACTGATCAAGTCCTTTTCCTATGGCCACAAGCCCAACCGTTTTCCCGTCGGCCAGAATGGGAACTACGTAAAGCATGTATTTCTCTTGTGACCGCGTATCGGTTATGACGGAAAAATTCGTGCGTCCCAGCGCGTCTTGCAGGTAACTTTTGTCAATATAGGCAGGCGGGCCGCCGACGCTTGTGTGACTCCGGTTGAACGCATCGATTATTTCAAGCGAGATATTATGGTCGAGCTCTTTGTCAACGACGCCCGTCGTATCAAGCCCTCCGTCGGTTGCCCTGATCGCGCGGTCAAGTGTCTGTGCGCTGACCTTGAGTATGGCGTCCAACTCCTCCTCCGATCGACCAGCAGGCTCAAAGTATCCCAACAGAATCACCCCCCGCTCCTGACCGTTTCGCTTCACGGGATGAGAAAACACCCTCCACTCTTCGCCCACCGGGGAAATAATCGTTTTGGGAGTAGGGAAAGAGGATGCATATATATAATTGGACGTATCCAAGAAGCCGCTGACGACGTTTATGCGGTCAATAAGGAATCCGTCAAGAGAAAAAATATACAGAGGATTCTCTGAAGGAGTAGTTGTGTCCGATAAATACTTAT
>CAYHFH010000079.1:0-5205 GCA_964355865.1 uncultured Gammaproteobacteria bacterium | reverse complement strand
GTTCCGGCTTTAGTAAGCGCTAATTCATCTATACCTGACGTGGCTGCTCTATAGATATTCGTCAGTGTGTAAAATGATCCGGTGAGTCCTAGCCCCCCGTTGATGGAATACAACGCAAACACCGCAACGGCCCCGGCCGCTGCATACGAAAAGATTTTGTGTTTAAGTAGGGTCATGACCGCAGCCCCCAGGAAGAAAAAAATAGGGCTTGTTCCTAAAATAAATGAACCCATGATGGCCGCCCCGAGCCAAGGATTGGCAGAGGCTACCGCCATAGCCATTGTCGCCTGGGTGACGCCGCAAGGCATGAGGATCGTAAAAAAGCCAAGAGCCAATGGGGCAAACGCGGATTCATCCCGGCTCACCCGGCGGAGTAGTCGAAACGCCCATCGGGGAGGTGTAATAACTGCATAGCGAAAAATCGGATGAAGGTTGGCAATACGGGCGGCTGTGGCCAACATAAAAAGTCCGGCCGCAATCTGCACAAACCCCATAACCATGGGAGACAATACGAGCGTCGAACCAAGCATCCCTAAAAGAAATCCCAGGATGATGTGGGCCGCGAGCTTGGCGCCGAGGAACATACCAATGACACCAAAACTCACTGATTTTTTCTGAGAATCATCGAGAAGCCCTGTTTCCGTCGTTTGAGATACCGATGAAGCAAGTAATCCGCCTTGCACAGCCAGGCACGAAATGCCGCCTGTCGTAAGCCCCGTCAAAAATGCGAGCCAAATCGTTTGCATATGTTGTATTGTAACGGGTAATGCTTGGTTTTCAAAGAACAAAACCAAGCACTCCACGGTAACCGTTCAGGGTTTAGCAAAGCAGCCTTGGTGTCATTCCCGTGAAAACGGGAATCCATACATAATTTAAGGCTGGATCCCCGCCTACGCGGGGATGACATTGCCAACTCGTGAACGGTTACACTCCACGCTCTTGACAGAAATAACGAATCCTGATATTCTATCCCTATAGGGGGGATAAAAGAAAGTAGGGGAGTATGCCAGGTAGTGAATTTTCGATCAATCGCTGATGCGATTGGATAACTATCCGGCAAATAATCAGATTATCGATATTTGTTAGCGCATAGGATCACCTATCTCGAAGAGATATCGAAAATCTACTACCTGGTATGCCAAAAGGAATGCCCAGAGATCAATCTATTGAGAGGACTATTCTCCACCGGTTAAAAATAGCCCGGGGGCATCTGGATACCGTCATCGGGATGGTAGAAAAGGGCCACTACTGCATCGACGTGGTCCATCAATCTATGGCCGTCCAAGCGGCTCTGCGGGAAGCCGATCATGTGATACTCAAAAACCATATGGAGACGTGTGTCGCCGACTCGATACGAAAAGGAGATAGCGACGAAGTGATTGAGGAAGTGATGCGCGTTATGGAAAAGAAATAATCCGACCAATTTCCAATCCGACCAATGAATGACATAATGGAGCAATAAAAAAATGTATGGATAAGATTATCGTGACAATTATAGGACTCCTGTCGATCGCAGGCATCTATTGGTTCTTTTTTGGTAAAAAATCCCGCGAAACGGGATCCCGCTCCTCGGGAAAAGATGCATCGGACACGTGGACGATCACCGTGGATGGCGGATATAAACCCAATGTAATCAAAATCCCAAAAGACAAACCGGCAACACTCACATTTATCAGAAAAGATGCAAACAGTTGCTTAGAAGATGTTGTGTTTCCGGACTATAAAATCAAAAAATATCTTCCGCTAAACGAGCCGGTAAGCATTACCCTCTCCCTTCCTCACCCGACGAGATCAAGCTTCCGATGCGGTATGAATATGTTCCAGGGAAGGATTGAAACAATATAAGGGAATTTAGAGGAATTTAAAGGATTTTAGAGGAATTTATGACCAATACAAAAATTTCATTCCCCATCATCGGCATGCATTGCGCAAGTTGCGCGCGGCTCATCGAAAAAAAACTCAACAAGACGCCGGGGGTTACCGATGCGATGGTCAATTACGGGAGCGAACAAGCGTCGGTAGAATTTGATCCGCAGATACGTACCTTACGTGACCTAGGTGACCTAGTGACGGAAGCCGGCTACAAGCCGATCATTGAATCGGTGACAGGGTTGAACCCTGTCAATAAAACAACAGATGAATTGAAAGAGGAGGCAAAAAAGAAAGAGCTCTCCGAGCTCAAAGTAAAAGTTATCGTTTCGGGCATATTGAGCACTATCATCATGATCGGAAGCTTCCCGGAATGGTTTGGGGGGGCGCTATCAGCTATCAGCTATCAGCTATCAGATACACTTTCCAATCCATTCTTCCTGCTTCTGCTCACCATCCCCGTCCAATTTTGGGCTGGGTGGGGATTTTATCAGGCAACGTGGTCGGGGCTCAAGAACCGTGCGGCGGGCATGGATACCCTCATCGCCATTGGCACCAGCGCGGCATTCGGATTTTCTGTCCTCACGACGTTCTTTGAACCGAAACTTCGCACTGCCGGATTCCCTATTATCATGTACTACGATACGGCCGCCGTCATCATCGCCCTCATCCTCCTGGGCCGGTATCTCGAGGCCAAAGCCAAAGCCCACACGAGTGACGCAATAAAAAAACTTCTGCATCTGCAGGCCAAAACCGCCCGCGTCATTCGAAATGGGCAAGAGGTAGACATCCCCATTGAACAGGTTAAAACAGGCGACACGATCCGCGTCCGGCCGGGAGAAAAAGTTCCGGTTGACGGAAAGATTACCGATGGATCCTCAAGCATAGATGAATCCATGGTGACCGGCGAGTCGATGCCGGTGGATAAAAAAGCAGGCGATCCCGTCATTGGCGCCACTATCAATAAAACCGGCACGTTCCTTTTCCTTGCAACAAAAGTCGGAAGCGACACCATGCTTGCGCAAATTGTCACCATGGTGGCCTCGGCCCAAAGTTCGCGTGCGCCGATAGCTAGGCTTGCCGATGTCATCTCCTCCTACTTTGTCCCGATTGTCCTCATGGCGGCCGTCGCCACATTCGTCATCTGGTACGATTTCGGATCATTTGCGGCTGCCTTCACCAATATGATTGCAGTCCTCATCATCGCATGCCCATGCGCGCTTGGACTGGCGACTCCTACCGCCATCATGGTCGGCACCGGACGGGGCGCTGAACGCGGGATCCTCATAAAAGACGCCCAGGCTCTAGAGATAGCCCATAAGACAAAAGTTGCGGTATTTGATAAAACCGGGACACTAACCCGCGGTGAGCCCAAAGTCACCGATGCAGTCTTCATAGACTCAATCAAACATATCGATCACATAAAAGCGGCAATTGCTGCCGTTGAGGCAAAATCAGAACATCCATTGTCCCGGGCTATCGTGGGGCACTTCGGAAACAAGAGCAACCCGGCAGTTAAAAACTTTTCGGCAATAGAAGGCTTTGGTTTAACGGGAACAGTCAAGGATATGACTATCCTCATCGGAAACAAAAAACTCATGGAAAAAGAGCGGGTGGCGGGTGTCGCGGTACTTGATAAAAAAGCAGATCAATGGATGCATGACGGAAAAACACTCGCGTATGTGGCGGTAAACCGAAAAAATGTCGCCCTATTTGCCATAGCCGATACCATAAAGAGTGAAGCGCGTGAGACGGTTGAACGCTTGAAACGCATGAACGTGGCTGTCTGGATGATTACAGGGGACAATGAGGTCACCGCGCGGGCAATTGCCAAACAGGCCGGAATTGATAACGTCCTTGCCGGAGTATTGCCGCAGGAAAAAGCGGAGAAAATCAAAGAACTGAAACAGTCGTCAGTCGTCAGTCGTCAGTCGTCAGCAAGTCTGAAAGCTGAAGACCGACAGCTGAAGACTTCTATCGTTGCGTTTATCGGAGATGGGATCAATGACGCGCCGGCGCTGGCTTCCGCCGACGTCGGGATAGCGATGGGAACCGGAACGGATGTGGCAATAGAATCAGCCAGTATTACCTTACTCAATAAAGATTTAAGGAGTGTCGTGACTGCGATCAATCTATCCCGCGCCACCCTAGGCGTCATCAAACAAAATCTTTTCTGGGCATTTGGCTATAACGTCATTCTCATACCAGTCGCTATGGGAATACTCTACCCCATCACCGGATGGCTCCTCAATCCGGCACTCGCCGCATTTGCCATGGCAGCAAGTTCAATTTCGGTTGTTGGGAATTCTTTACGATTAAAAGGAGTGAAAATATAAAAAAGGAGGAAAGTATGAAAAAACGATCCACATCATTAAGGAAAACTTTTGCCAAATTGCCGCATAAAAATATCATGCTCTGTATCATCGTGGTGAGTATGACGATCCTCGCATTTAATCTAGGGAAAAATGAACCGCTTTTGCGCCGTCTCGTTGCAAGTCCGCTTAGCCTGCTCCAATCATCCAAAGAAACCATATCCGCCAAGGATTTAAAAAAACTCTTTGCAAAGAAAGACTTTGTATTCGTTAACGTCCATACTCCCTACGAGGGGGAAATTGAAAAAACCGATACGTTTATAGCTTACGATCAAATCGTAGCCCAAAGCACTGCTCTTCCGAAAGACAAAAATGCACCGATTATCCTGTACTGTAAAAGCGGCCGGATGAGTAGTGAAGCGATCATAACGATGCAAAAAATGGGCTATACCAATGTCCGGCATCTCGTAGGTGGCATGGATGCGTGGACAAAAACAGGAGGAAAAATTCTTGATCTTTCCTTGGTCGAGAAAGAAGTCCTGCCGGAGGCAGGCGTAGAACTCCCCGTAGTTTGGGGAGATATCGGTCCAAAACTCATTGCCCTCGGAGTGATTGACGAAGCGAAATTCAAAAAAGCGGTCAAACTAACTCCGGAACAGGAAATCATTCTCACAAAAGGGTCAGATAAAAAAATCACGATAGACAGGACAAACGGTCAGTTTATCGTCGACATGCTCTGGGCCTTGGGCCTTGCCCAAAAAAGCATCGTCTACGAAGAAGGACCGATGGGAAAAGAGTATAAAAAAGATGCAGGGAACTTTGCCTCCACCGGCGGGTGGAGTCTCGCGCGCGGCGAAGCGATGCAGTACCTGAACCGGTTTGATCTCATCCCGCTCACTCCCGAACAACAAAAAAAAGTGGGTGATATAGCACAAAACGTCTACCGCCCTTGCTGCGGCAACTCGACGTGGTTTCCCGACTGCAACCACGGCATGGCGGCCCTGGCTGCAATTGAGCTCATGGT
>CAYHFH010000078.1:0-5217 GCA_964355865.1 uncultured Gammaproteobacteria bacterium | reverse complement strand
ATTTGCCGCGCTCCGTTTTCCAGACTATTGTCTTCATGAAATGGGGGCTTGACAAGGTTCATTTTTTTCAGTTGTTCAATTACGGCTGGACCAAGCGGATGAAGAGTAATTGGAATATTTTTAGAAAATTCAGAGAAATATTTTTCTTGGGCAAGGATTAGTTGATCTTGGAGGATAATAGGATGATCATTGCAGAGAATCAAGGATTGGGCAAAGAGATTGGCGGCTGCCACTTGGAGAGCGAGTTTACGTTGATTGGCGATTTCTAAATGGTTGGCAGTTTCTTCTGCCGCACTTGCACTCGTCGATTTTGCAACATCTTTTGTCATAGTTATTCATTTATGTTTAATTCAAAAAACGCTTTTATTTCAGGAAGCAACGTGTTTGCTGAAGACAGGCCGTATTTATTTTTTCCTGAAAACATATGATCGGCTTTGGAAATTCTATGGACACTCACGCGTTTGGCTTTTTGGACTGCGCAAAAGATCTCCTCAACATCATGGAAAGGCACAACAGTATCCTCAAAGCCTTGGTATAAATTGATATAGTGTGGAAAGCGGCTGATCCGTTTAAGAAGCCATGGCTTATCAGGATACCCCGTGAGGACCGGAAGATAGTCCCGCTTGGTGGAAATGGCAGAGCCTAAAGTGCAGACCTTCGTCACTTGGGGGAATTCAGAAGTTAAAATCATGGCAAGTGTTCCACCGAAAGAAAAACCCAGAGAGTGGATCTCTTTTATTTTCCGTGAGAGAAGGAAATTGAATATTTTTCTTACATCGTCAAGCTCCTGGTCAAACGTCTTTCCATTGAAAATTTCCTGCCAATATTTTTCCATTTCCTTCCAATAATTTTTATCGATAGGGAGTCTTGGGGGTGGTTTTTGAATACGACTGGTTTGATACGTAACAATGTGAGGTTTAAAAGAAAGTTTTCGTTGAAGCCAAAGAAGAATTTGTTTGTAACGATGGCTATCTCCCCACGCCGGCTCAAATGCACCAGGGTGAAGCACAAGCGCGGTGGTGGTATCTTTGTTTCCCGGTGAGATAAATACGTTAATTGGCAGATTTCGATAGGCACTCGTAAGCTGATATTTGGTAAAAGTTTCCATTACGGTTTGTCTATCAGAGCGTGAGCCATTTTGACAATATTCACTGAGCCGAAGTTGTTCTCAACATCCTGAAGCAGTTTTTTGGTATAGGCAGTATACGTTTTTCGTAATTGAGGAGACATCCATGAAGCGTCAAGGAGATTGGATACTTTATCGTAGAGCTTGAATAAACGAATCTGTGGCTTTTTATTCCAAATCATTTGCATTTCCTCGTTGATGCCCCCGTAGAAGGTCATATCGGTGATATGCGATCGAATGGTTTGGGGAATAGCCGGAGGAAGCTTCATCGTCGTATCTTCCAGAACATCGTGATACAGAAGCGTGATTGCCCCGTCGTGACGGATGTCTGGCGGAAGCGTCGTTTCCGTAAGGATGGTCATCGCGCACCACAGAGGATGGATGAAGTAGGGCGTTTTTTTGTCCCAGAGGCGATAGGAGTTTTGTATTGTTTTTGAATGAAATCCATGTGCGCGGATGCTATAGTGGATATGGTCGTTCAGATTCATGCGTGTGGCGCGAGAAGTTTGAGTCCATGAGTAGTATAGGTATTCATGGATGCTAAATCAAATGGTTCGCCGTCCAATCTGCTTTTGAGCGCCCCCCAGGCGGTTGCGACAAGTTTGCGGCGTGTGTCGTCGGTCAAACCCGGGGTAAAGAACGCTTCGGCAAATGCCTGAAAGCTGTAGGGAAGCGCCAGAGAGTTGAACAGATCCACGTCACCGGTTTTTTCCACATAATGGAGGAGGGCATTGGCTGCGACACCGGTGAATGAGTGACCAAACCGTCCAAAACGGACAAGATCCTGCATGACAAATTCTCCGATCATCCATCCGGCGTCTATGGCCGGTTCGCCCCATACCAGCCGGCCGTCAGTGACGATCGGGACGCGACGTCCCTCCTGATCAATATGGAAATAGATATTATTGGCCCAAAAGTCTCCGTGAATTCTCCGGAGCCGTTCAGGATGGATACCCATGGCGTGTCGTACCCGTTCCATGTCCGCAAAAAGTCCGACGACGTCTTCATGGGAAACCCAGGTAGCCGAGTCAAAATCAATAAGATCGGCAACGCCCGCGGCGAGTTCGTCATTATGAATGACCGCCCGGAGCGAGCGTTTATAGAGCGATCGTGCTTCTTGTGGGGTGCCGGTAAAAGGCTGGGAGGCGTGAATATCAACCATCGCCTGTGCCATGAGGAGTGCGCTTTCCTGTGCGCTTTGTGCGAGCTGATGCGCATCCTCGTGAGAGTAAGTGGGTGCTCGCAGGATCTCGCAAAAATTGATGGCCCCGGGGGGTAAAAACTGGGCAATGGCAACGACTTCATGGACGTGGGTAAGATCAACGAGCGTCCCGTCATGGGTAATACCCACGACTGCATGGGTGGGAAGAGCGTGCGGCATGGAGTGGGAAGCTTCCAGCATCGCTTCAATGCGTGCGGAAGGGAGATCATGACCAAATTCGAGATGACTGATGAGTCGGGCGAATACGCGGTCGCTATCCGACCCCTGCAACCGCACCTCATATCCCGTGGCGTGGAATCCCTGACCGACGGAGTCAATGGAGGAAACGGAAGCTTCCTGTCCAAACAAGTGTTGAATCAACGGATTGAGATGGTCCCTGTGTAATAATTCCGTAGCGGTTCCCATTCGTCGTTACAAATTTGGCAGGAATTAGTGAGCGAATATAGATGGACAGTCGTATTTAATCTCGACCTGAAACGTAAATTGTATTTCGTGTCATCATTTGTATCGAAGTTGCGATTTCATCCGGGGGTATTCCTCGACTTAACAAATAGTTTCTTTCTATTGGTGTAAGGATTAATGGTTTAGCAGGATCTGCGTGCATTGCTCTTCTCAGTAATTCTCCAACAACAAGATTTGTATCCTCTTCTCCGTCTGAATAGTCTACATGATCTGGTGACATTGACATAATTCCCCCTGATTGTCGCGTACTATAGCACGAATAACAGTGTTTGACAATTTGTCAACATCTGTTACTATACAGAAGCACGCGTGATTGGCGTGTTTTATAACGCAAAATGAGTACTGATAATCATACGTTCGTCTTATCCCTCGGAGGATCGCTCGTTGTTCCCAACGGCGGCATTGATACCCAATTTCTTTCTGCATTCAACACATTTATCCGTAACCAAATCTCCTCAAAAAAAAGGAGATTTTTTATTGTGGTCGGTGGAGGTGCAACGACGCGGCATTACCAGGCAGCTGCCCAAGCCGTGCACGGGGAGATAGAAAATGATGACCTGGACTGGATCGGCATCCACGCGACACGGCTTAATGCGCATCTACTTCGGGTGATATTTAAAGACATCTCCCACTCACACGTTCTTAAACACTACGAGATAATTAGGAAAACCGATGACCCCGTCGTTATCGCTGCGGGGTGGAAGCCCGGATGGAGTACTGACTACTGCGCCATCACTGTTTGCAAGGATTATGGGATCGTCAATATCGTCAACATGACCAATATCGATAAAGTTTATGACAAAGATCCCAAGAAATATCCCGATGCCATACCACTCGACACGATCAGCTGGAAAGCATATAAAAAGCTGGCAGGTGATATATGGATTCCGGGCATGAACCTTCCGTTTGATCCGATTGCCAGCAAGCTCGCCGATGAGTTAGGCGTGACGGTCAAGATACTTAACGGGGGCAACCTTGAGAATCTTGCCAAAGCTCTGGATGGAAAAGAATTTAAAGGGACCACTATTCAATAATCCAATTATCCAATTCTCAAATTATCCAATAATCAAATAAAAATGTTGAAATGATAGAATTGGGCAATGACACTTCAGAGCATCTCGCTCCAAAACTTCCGGAGTTATACGAAAAAAACATTTGCGTTTGACGGTGGGACGACCGTTATTGTGGGCCCCAATACTGCAGGCAAGACAAATATACTGGAGGCGATTGCGTTTCTGTCCACAGGAAAAAGTTTCCGCGCGGACGTGGATCGAGAAGCGATAGCATGGGGGGAAGAGCTTGCGCGAGTACGCGCAAGAATTTCCAATTATCCAATTATCCAATTATCCAATGGGGAAAAAGATGAAACAGAGATAGAAATAATGCTAACCCAGGGGGAGGTGCAGGGGGCGAAGGCACCCATGAAGAAATATCTCGTCAATGGAGTGGCGCGGGGCCAGGTGGACTTTGTGGGCAATCTGCGGGCAGTCCTCTTCTGGCCGGAACACCTGGAGCTCGTCACCGATAGCCCGTCGATCCGGCGGAAGTATCTCGACAGTGTCCTTGTCCAGGTCGACCGCGAATACCGAAGAAACCTCTCTTCCTACGAGCGGGGCCTGCGGCAACGCAACCGATTGTTAGATTTGATTAACGAAGGAAAAGCAGGACGGGGGCAGCTTCTGTTTTGGAATCAGTTACTCATTAAAGCCGGGGGGTATATCACGGAGAAGAGAGAGGAGTATATTCACTTCGTGAATCAATATCCAATGACCAATATCCAATATCAAATAGAATACGATAAGAGCGTGATATCGGAGAGCCGGCTCGAGCAGTATGCGGCCGAAGAAGTGGGGGCCAAGGCGACACTGGTCGGACCGCACCGCGATGATTTCATCATCGCGAAATATCCAATTATCCAATTATCTCCCGCGAAGCGGGATCTCGCTCCGCGAGACAATTATCCAAACGAAGCCAATAGTTCGCGCGAGTTGAGTAAATACGGGAGCCGGGGGGAACAGAGGCTTGCGGTGTTGTGGATGAAATTGGCAGAACTTGATTATATAGAAAAAGAATGTGGAGAACGTCCTATTTTGCTTCTCGATGATATATTTTCGGAGTTGGATGAGGGACACCGACGGCTCGTGGTAGACTTAGTGGGTAAGCAGCAAACGGTATTAACTTCCGCCGACGAGGAATCGATACCGAAAAAAATTTTAGAATCAGCAACTGTGATCAGGTTATAATAGCAGTCTATAAAGTCTATAAAGTCTATAAAGTCGGAAGACAGTCATAAACATATGAAAGCAGTAACGGGGGAGGATTTAAAAAATTTGTATGCTCCGGAGCGAGGGAGCCATAAGGGGCAAAACGGAAGGCTTCTGATCATTGGCGGATCCCATTTGTTCCA
>CAYHFH010000077.1:3691-5351 GCA_964355865.1 uncultured Gammaproteobacteria bacterium | reverse complement strand
ATGGTTTATCTATTGTGCTACGTGTTACGTGCTCGCGCAAGAGAGGACCTGAGCATGTCAGTACGTTTTTCTCTCTTTGAGCGCAGTAAGCGTTTGGGTATCGATGGAAGCTGAGAGTGTCGTGACTATTTGCGCTACCGGTGCGGAAACAGTAGTCGTTTTGGCGGTTTTAATAAGCTCAAAGGAAATCCACAGGAGTACCGTAAAAAAAGTAAACACTGATACTAAAAGTAAATCTTTATCGTTTTCCATACCAGGTAGTAGAAATTCGACAATGATTGACGCCCAATCATTTAATCGAGATTCATACGTTTCATTACGGACTTCGTTGCCAGGTGTCCGGCATCGCATTGCGATGTGGTCGAATTTTCACTACCTGGCATATATTACTCACTATCAATATAGTGTGCATTGAGTCTCATGACAAGTTTGAGTGGGATACTTCCAAATAATAGTTGATGTTCGCTCTCCCGGTTTGGGGTAAAACTTAAAGATTCAATGGTAACTATTCTCCGGAGAGAAACGATATCTTCAATGATACTCTGGAGCATATCATACGTCCCGACGGCTATGAAGGAAAGTTGAACAGACTTGATTTTGCGGTTTGAGATGCCTTTCGTCACGGTTGATTTATTTGGTGATGTTTGTTCATTGGACAAGAGTGGGGCTGAGGAGCTGGTAATTGCGGATATGGAGGCCCCCCGGATGATGGCAATATTGCGGATCTGTCCAAGCGCGGTGAGCGCTTCCGGAGCGGGTGGGATGGCCTGGGTCAGGTATGGAATATCATCCTCAACACTTTGATACGTCGCATGCGCCTCAATGAGTTTTCCGATTTTTTCTTCCATCTGGGCGCTCACGAGTTTATTATCTTCAATTTCTTTTTGAAGATACAGGATGGTTTGTATTGTGGGCCTAATGGCGTACCATCCAAAGAGTGAAATTGCCAGAAATGAAAATATGGCCGTCGTATACGCACGGGTCTTGGGTTTGGCGGCGACCCCCTCGAGAGACTGATAGTAGCGTTTATAGCGATGAAGTTCTGTTTTGTAGTTAAATGGCATAGCGTTATTTTTTATTTGATAAATATGCGGTGAATTTAAACTCTATACCGGTGAGAAGGCTTTTTTTGATATCGCCGATGTCTATCCGTGAGAATTGTTTAGCCGCCTGAAGATTCGTCAAAAATTGAGAAAATCCATGTGTTGTGCCTGCGGTTGCGTTTACGGAAAGCCGGTCAGTGGTAACGTCGAGCGTTTCCACATAGACATCGGATGGGAGAAGGGATTGGAGGGTGACGAGCGTATCAAGAGGAAGTTTTTGATTATTGGTCGTTTGTTTCAGTTTTACGAGTTTATCTTGAAGCGAACGAATGTCACGTTCTAGATCTTTATTTGCTTCTAAAATGGCTTGTTTTTGCGCTATCTCCTCTTTGAGATCCGTGAGTTTCCGGTCAAGGCTAAATCGGGAAATAAATGCAAGAAGTACCACTATTTCCGTGCCGATCATGATATATCTTCCGTACGTGAGCGCCCAGCCAATGATTCTCCCTTGTGGAGTGTGTTTGAGGTCTTCCTGTCCGAGTAGATTAATCGTGATTTGTTTGGCAGGCATACGACAATAATAAACCAATACTACCAATAAACCAATACTACCAATA
>CAYHFH010000077.1:0-3591 GCA_964355865.1 uncultured Gammaproteobacteria bacterium | reverse complement strand
ATTGGATTATTTGAGGATTGGATAATTACGACTTTTTCAAAAGGCGTGAGAGGCGGGACTTGAGGCGGGAAGCTTTATTCTTGTGGACAATATTGGTTTTTGCGGCTTTATCCAGTCGCCCAAAGGCCAGAGAGAGCGCTTTGACGGTAGGATGGCGACGCATTGCTTTTACTGCGTCACGGAGACTGGCGCGTATTTTTGCATTATGGATTTCCACGGATCGATCCCGTCGGAGTTTTTTGACTGCTTGTTTTGTGATCGGCATATAAAAAAAGTGTAAAGCGCACAGTGTAAAGTGCACAGTGAAAGAAAGTATAGCTCATTACCATCTAGTCGGTCAAGGATGGTTCCACTATAATAGGGGAGATGAAGTGGAAGTTTTGGCAGATAATTACCAGTCGGCAGACGTCAATCGGTTCAGCTGCGCTTGTTCTCACCTCGATGGTTGCCGCGTCCCGGCTGTTGGGCCTTATCCGCGACAGGATGTTAGCCGCGCGTTTTAGTGCTGATGAGTTGGGAGTCTATTTTGCCGCATTCCGTATCCCAAACCTCTTATTTGAACTTCTCGTGATGGGGGCACTCACCACAGCGTTCATACCAGTTTTTACCCGGTTTCTTACGCAGGAAAAAGAAGAAGATGCATTCCGAATGGCGGCAATCATTATCAACACATCGATTATATTATTATTGATTGTTGCGGTACCAATGTTTATTTGGGCCGCCCAAGTGTCGCGGCTGTTTGCGCCTGGTTTTTCTCAAGAACAAATTAACCAAATGGCGCAGTTTACCAGAGTGATGCTCGTTCTTCAGGTGGGGCCGCTTCTTGTCGGTAATTTTTTTACCGGTATCCTGCAGTCCTTCCGGTCGTTTTTGGTGCCTGCTCTTGCTCCTGTTGTTTACAATATCGGCATCATTGCTGGGATCATGGTGTTGACTCCATCATTTGGGCTCTTGGCCCCCGTCATCGGGGTAGGGATTGGCGCTATTCTTTTTATGATCATTCAAGTGCCTGTACTTCTTTCATTGGGATACCGGCACCAATTTGCTATAGATCTCCATCATAAAGGTGTGCGGGATGTATTGAAGCTCATGGGACCCAGAACATTAGGATTGGGTGCCGCGCAGATAGATACCACTGTTGACCTCATGCTCGCAAGTTTTTTGGGAGCCCGGATGGTGACGATATTTAATTTTGCGCAACATCTCCAACAATTACCGGTGGGACTTTTTGGGGCAACGATTGCTCAGGCTGCACTCCCGACCTTATCATTTTCGGCGGCAAATAATGACAAGCCTGAACTCAAGCGTGCGATCGTGACCTCGCTCCATCAGATGTTATTTTTTATTCTGCCGGTAAGTGTCTTATTTATCGTCCTTCGTACGCCCGTTGTCCGGCTTGTTTTTGGTGCCGGCCGGTTTGATTGGGAGGCGACCGTTCTGACCGGTATGACGCTTTCTATGTTTAGTCTCTCTTTGGGAGCTCAGGCAGTGGTTCATTTATTGGCACGGGCGTACTATGCGCTATACGATAGCAAGACACCGGTTATTATTGCCGTTATCAGCATACTCGGTAACGCATTGCTTTCTATTACCTTTATTACATGGATGGGATTGCCGGTTTGGTCACTTGGACTTTCGACGTCTCTGGCAAGCATTGTACACGCGGTTGCACTATTTTTTTTGTTGGACAAACGGTTGGAATCATTTTCACGGAAAGAGCTTTTTACCCCTTTGCTCAAAATGAGCGCCGCCGCCGTTATGGCGGGAGTCGCTATCTATATACCGCTCAAAATTCTTGATCAACTTGTGTTTGATACGACCCGTACGTTTGGATTGATTCTCTTGACTGGGGCGACATCATTTGTGGGACTCAGTGTTTACTTTTTTTTGGCCTGGGTGATGGGGGTAGCGGAGGTGAATTCGTTTCTCTCCATGATCAAGCGGGTGAGGAAAGTGCCTACCGTCCTTCTGGAGCCTGCCCATGAAGTGGTCAATGGCGGGGCGGGAGAGTAAGTTCGAGGAGAATAACGCTTTGCGCGGGCATATGAATCTGTTTTATGAGACTTCCGTCAGTGATCACTTCTTGTTGCCGCTTTACCTCCACAGGGAGCCTACTATCAATATAGTGTTGCATATAGGTGTATGTACCATTCGGTAACGCGGTGATTTGTACGGGTACAGTTTCCGTGTGGTTACCATTTGGGTCGAAATTCACGAGGAGAATATTCAATTTCTCTCCCTGTCTTGTCGCAATAGCCGTCACCCACGTGCCTTCGCCGGCCACTTGGAGCCGGGTGCCGGCCATTTGGTCAAGGAATGCCAATAGCGTGTTCGGTAGCTGCATGGAGAACAAACTCTGCGGGCCACCGCTTGCCAATCGTCGGAATACCGCACTAGCATAAGCCGTGGCAAATTGTGTTCCAGAACGGGGATCGCTGGCTCTCGTAAATCCAGACTCTGTGATAAGTTTAGGGATGAGTACGATTTCCGGGTAACTTACTAACCATGATGTTATATTTTTTTGATCTGCCGAATAACGCTCGGGATCATCAGAGAAGGTATGCCAGGAAAGAAAATCAAGTCTGTATCCGCCTTGGGCGAGTTGGAGTATCCAGTTTTTTTGAAGACTGGTTGTTGCGGGTCCCCCGAGATAAAATGTCTGGGTATCTTGAGCCTGTGCGGCACCAATGGTGGCATACTTGTAAAGCGTGAGATAGTTTTTATCTCCATCAAGCTTCCATCCTCCATACTTTTCATGATCTGGTTCATACCATACTTCATAATAGACGCCCCGCACGTTTTTTCCGGCAGAACCGCTGATATGTTCAATGGTTTTTTGGACAATAGTAGCCCAATCTTCCCAGTTGACCGGCGGGTTTGTGGCAATCCCATCTTTGGCGATGACTGTAGGCATCGATGAAAGAGAAATGACTGGCGTGGCTCCAGTCGCGACAATGAGATCAATCTCATGGTCTAAACGGGAAAAATCATAGATGAGTGATTCGCCATCTTTATTGACGATACGATACGTGTCGTAGATGGGGTCTGTGCGGATCCATTTTGGCTTGAGATTGGTGACATCCTGCCCGCGTTGGACAAAAGCGTGCATAAATGTGGGATTGACTGTTTCATGAGTGAGGACACCCGCGTCAACAGTGATGTTTGCCGGAATACCTGCGGCTCTGGATATGATTGTTGCCGTCTCATACGTGGCCAAGAGGAGGAGGGGGAGAAAAATAAGGAGCGCGATGAGGGAGATCAGGGAAACAGTTTTGCCGGTTACGCGATGGGTGATTGAAAAATTCATACGTGCGAGGGTTTGACGAATCCGACAAAAAGCATGGCAACACCCAAGAGGATAAGTAGTATAGTCAACTCTGTTGTGCCGGAGATTGGAATGATGCTTTCAGATCCTCCAATAGCATTGCTTGATGCCACAACAAATTC
Organism: uncultured Gammaproteobacteria bacterium; assembly: GCA_964355865.1. GTDB lineage: Bacteria > Patescibacteriota > Microgenomatia > UBA10105 > UBA927 > CAZLDC01. Next base: position 144 of record CAYHFH010000077.1, on the reverse strand, counting down.
GGTTGTGGCGGTTTGCGTTTGTCCGTTTTGATCGGTGACGGAAGCCACAATATTGTGGGGTCCCGTTTCAAGAGATGCCTGCGGGATAAAGCTCCAATCGCCGTTTGCATCGGCCGTGACCGTCATGGTTTGTGGAGTCGAATA
>CAYHFH010000076.1:0-5370 GCA_964355865.1 uncultured Gammaproteobacteria bacterium | reverse complement strand
AAACTTCTTTACATATGGCATGATGCTCGACGTCTTGGACATAATGACGGGAAGATTCATTTCGATATACGCTTTTACCTTGCCCGGATCGGAATAGTATATGACGTTCGTATTATCCGTCGTATAAAGGGCAATTCCGGCAAGGCAAGATTCGGAAAGATGATTAAGTTCCGCATCGTAATAAAAACGATTTGGAAAATGCACTTGTTTTTGGATCCCAGCGTCACGGATGAGCTTTTGATGATGAGCGAATGTTTCTGTATCACAAATTCCCACAACCTCCAATCGATAATCTTTATATCGAGATAAAAATTTATATACTACATCCAATCCCACGCTTTCACGTATTACACCCACATAAAGGAGTGTTTTCGAAATTTTCAATAAATCTCTTTGTATACGTTTAGGGTTAACACCCCACATAATTGTCTGTCGGTAAGGGGTATTCATCACTTTTCCGTTCATCTGCTTATTCACGCCGTCTCCCAAATAATATGCATACCGCATCCCGTCATGGTAAAATTTTTTAAGCCGTTCATACCAAAACAACATTCTGTTGATCGGGGGGAAATAGTCTCCAATCCAATAGACAAATTCCACGTTTCGAAATAATTTTTGAATAATCCCGAGGAAAAAATCGTACGGATGCGCGCTGATAAGATATACTTTCTCCTTGCTGTCAAAGTAGTTCCACAACACCCACAAATAATTCCAATACCAAAGAAAGTAATACAGGAAAAACTTTTCTGACATTCGCAACGGGACCTTTTCTACGAGCTTCCCCTTCTTGTACACATGAAGCTCATTATCGCTATTTTGTACCCTGGGCATAAGGAGAAATACAAGAAACTTCTCCGTATGATCCCGGAAATACTCGAAACTATTACCGCACCACTGATGGCTACTATAGAGAATAATGTTTTTATAACGAAATTGCTTCGAAGAAGCCATATGAGGAAACCATCGTTAAAGTCTCGTTTCGCCGTCTTTAGTCAACACGTATGGATACGGCATGATAAAGAGAAACTTGCCGCCCTTTTCAAGATATTCCCGTTCACGGTCAACGATTTCCGCTTTGAAATTCCATGGGATAACAAATATGCATGACGGGTTAAGGCTACGGGCACGTTCCTCTGAAATAAGCTCAATATCGTCACCCAGCGTCCGGAGACCCACTTTCTCAGGATTGCGTTCGCTGATGTAGGGCAACATCTTCTTCGTAATTCCGCACATCTGGAGAAGTACATTGCCTTTGGTCGAAGCGCCAAGCCCAATGGTGAGTCCTTTTTGTTTTCCGATATACTCCCGTACACGAGTCGTGGTGTAGGTGATAAGTTTTTCAAATATTTTATATGTTTCCGGGTTCTCCAGATGCAACGCTTTTTCCCGAAGCAAAAGATAATTCACGCTATCCGACACGGTCCGCTTCGCCTCTTTTTTTGCGGCCAAAATCCGGAGACTCCCGCCATTGACGGCATTGGTGGATGCATCAAACACACGCATCCCGTTTTTTTCCATCAAATATATGATGCTTTTAAGGGAATAATATTCCAGGTGCTCGTGACAGAAATCATAAAAGTTCATATCTCTGATCGTGTCATAGAGGTAGCTCACCTGAATGACTAGCACTCCATCATCGGCCAGGATCTCTTTAATATCCCGCACCGCTTTGTTGGGAGCATTCAAGTCATAAAACATCGCGGTGGAGGTAATCGCCTTAAACTGGTATTTCTTAAGAGCCTCACAGGGGAAATAATCATTGACTATCGTAATGCTCCTATCCAGATGCGACCAGTCGATGTTTTTGGCGGGATCTATACCCACTCTTTTCAGAGTTTCCGGAAACATGGAAATCATCGTCCCGTCGTTGCATCCGATGTCCAGAACCGCGTCTCCCCGATTGACCTTCACGCGGGACAATGCGTCATCCACGACCGTTTTCAGGTCACGGCTCATGGTTTTGGTCACGTGGGATCGATAAAAATATTGCGCATAGAGCAAATCCGGCTCTACAGTCTCCCGCAGCTGCACAAGGCCGCACTTGCCGCAAAGCATAGCAGTCATAGGAATTTTGATTTTGGATTTTGGGTTCTCCTTATTCGATTTTACGAACGTCGAGGCGATAAATTGAGGTTTGATATGTACGACCGGGATAAGTTTCTTGCTTCTACAAACCCGACACGCTGTGATGAGAGAATAATGTTTCATATCAATGACCATCATTCTATGACGGATAGCATGAAATTACAAGATGAATTATAATACTTCACATTATGAATGTTCTTCTATTTTTTCTCTATCACTTCCAGATGTTCATGCGGGAGCTTAACTGGATACTTTATAAAGATAGAATAACCTCCGATGGTAAGGTTTACATGAGTTTTGGAGCCGGTATAATCGGTCAGAGCAGCAAAAACCAAGTGATATTGGGAAAAAACGTACGGCTTTCCGGATGGCTCACTATATTGGAGAAAGGTAAAATCACGATAGGCGACTATACGCTTATTGGCAATAAAACAGTGATACAAGCCTGGGATAACGTCACCATCGGCGCATACTGCATGATCTCGCCAGACGTATGGATACAGGATAACAATAGTCATTCAATTTATGCTCAAGACCGATTGGTCGACATGCTTGGATCCAGGGATTTTAATGACACCGGTATTGATACCACGGAAGCAGTCAAAAAACCAATCTTCATTGGCAATCACGTCTGGATCGGACGGCGGGCAATGATATTGAAGGGTGTAAGCATCGGAGATCGAGCGGTTGTAGCGGCGGGCGCCGTCGTGACCCATGATGTACCTCCCGATACGATCGTAGCAGGCAATCCGGCAGTCGTCGTTAAAAAAATATCACCAAATCCTGCAAACATATCCAAAGCAAATGAGACGATCACAAAACTACACCGTGCGATGAAACTAACCTCACAATGAATACTCCGCTAGAAATAAACATCAAACACACATCTGTACTTTTAGTAGCTCATTACGCCACATTCGCCTACCAAGACCTGTTATATCGTTACCTGACACAAAAAGAGGCTCGTCTGGTCACAAAAATAAACTTTCCCCTGCCGGATCTCCCCATCCTTCACCACATTGAACTGACGTACGCAGCACATGGTAAACCAGTGGTAACAAAAAATATTTCATCTCTCTGGAAACCCGCCGTACTTGCGTACCTCTATCAGGTATTCCAATACTTGTGGCTCATCTTACGCGCCCCGCACATCTACGACTACGTGATTGCTGAAGATTCGCTTCTGGCATTTACTTCGATTATCCTAAGAGCTCTTGGGAAGGTCCGCCATGTTATCTTTTACTCTCACGGCATAGACTTTACCCGCTTTTCTTCTTCATGGTCAAACAAGCTCTATCAGTCGCTTGACCGCTTTTCAGCTCGAAATAGTGACTACAACTGGTCACTAAGTCAAAACATGATCCCCATCCGGAAACGTCAAGGTATAGCCGAAAACCGGCTTTTTTGGGTCCCATCATCGCTTCCCATAGATATCCTGTCCAGAAAATCGTTTGTTTCAAACCATTCGATCGTTTTCTTGGGTGTCATCAATGACAAAAACGGCGTCGGAATACTCCCGGATATCATTATGGAAGTTCGGAAAAAAGTCCCTGATGTTCACCTTGATATTATGGGGGAAGGCGACATGAAGAAAGAACTTCAAAGCCGAATCAAAAAGCTTGGTCTTGGGAAACACATCCGGATGCTTGGCAATGTGAAGTTCCAACAGTTTAAAAATACCATGACTAACTACCGCATGGGGCTCGTCACGTATAAATACTCCGAAGTCAATCTCATCCCGACGAGTGACTCGATGAAGATGCGCGTATATCTGGCTGCCGGGCTTCCCGTGGTCCTTACAAAAGGATTTATATTCTCTGACGAAGTGGTGAAAAATAATCTTGGGTTTGCCGTGGAGTATGATGTGAAGGGGTTTGCCAAATCAATTTTACAAATTATGACTGATGACGCCCTTAGCCGGCGTCTCCGGACAAATGCACTCGCATATTCTAAAACCATGGATCTCACGGGTATCTACAACCGAACGTTCGCAGATATTCTCTCCCGCCCATTAACCTCGAAATGACTGCACAAGACCCGCGATGTACTCGCGGTCATCTTGAGTCACCCACCATCCGACCGGAATGCATACCATATCACGGTAAAACGCATCGACATTCGGAAGAGGGCGCCGGAATGCTCTGGTCACCGGATGCGTATCATTACGCCTGTGGACTTTCGATGCCATGACATTATGAGATTTCATATAGTCCATAAATTTTGTTGCATGTTTCACTTTCATCGTAAATAGCCAGTTACTCGAGACGTACCCTTCGTCTTCATGCATAAGCGTGAGCCACGGTAAATCCGCAAACCCGGCGCGATAATATGTTGCGTTATCGCGGTGTTTTTGAATAATTTCTTTGGTGTGCATAAAATTTGCCAAACCGATCGTTGCGTTGACGTCATTCATATGGAATTTATACCCCCACATGGAAATATCTTTCTCGATACGATAATCCTTCGAACGTTTTTTCCGGTCAATACCAAAGTACCGAAGCAATACCGCTTTATCATAATCTTTTTTAGTTTTTACTAGAAGCGCACCACCATCTACCGTCGTCAGATGTTTGATTGCCTGGAATGAAAAACAAGTGTAGTCTGCAGCGTTACCGACCATTCTCCCTTGATACATAGCGCCTACCGCATGAGCAGCATCTTCAATAACCGGAATGTTCCCGACGATTTTTTTTATCCACTTTATATCACAGGGATATCCACCCCAATCCACGGCTATTACTGCCTTCGTTTTGGCGGTCAGCCGCTTTTGTATACTCGCCGGATCGATGTTACCGGTAGCGGCATCAATATCCGCCCACACGATAGTGGCCCCATGGGCAAGTATCGGCCAATTGGTTGCGGTACAGGTCATCGGAGTTGTAATTACCTCGTCGCCGGGTCCAACTCCGATAAGATCCAGAGCCAAATGAAGTGCTGTTGTCCCACTGTTGAGCGTCACCACATACGGATTACCGAAAAATTCCGAAAGCTTCGCTTCAAATTCATCGACTTTCGGCCCTTGCGCAACAACTCCCGAGTACAGAACCTCTTTGAGAGCATCCAATACATCCGGAGACATGTATACTTTAAAAAGCGGAATCATTGTGCTAGGTGTATAGCTAATAATTTAATGGTATTGTACCACGGGATCGTTTTTTTTAAGCCCTCCTCAAGTGATATTTGAGCCGTGAAACCAAGCTTATCTTTTGCTTTACGGTTATCACTATTTCTGCGCATGCTGCCATCGGGTTTCGTCGTATCAAAGACAATGTTGGCCGTCTTGCC
>CAYHFH010000075.1:0-5442 GCA_964355865.1 uncultured Gammaproteobacteria bacterium | reverse complement strand
CGGGCCTGCCGGCCGCACTTTTTCTTGCCTTTTCCTACAGCTTTTGGTCCCAGGCAGTGAATGTAGAAACGTATGCACTCACGAATTTGGTCATCGTGGCCGTCAGCATCCTGGCACTGCAGGAAAAGCCGAAATGGTGGCTGATGGGAGTTATCGGAGGAATCGGAGCAGGATTGAGCCCTATAGTCCTATCCATCCTTCCTTCCATTTTATGGCTTAGCCTGAAAAGGTCTCACCTTTTCAGGCTAGTAAAAAGTGCGTGCGTGGCGGGAGTGGTGGCTGTGGCGACCTATAGCTATCTTCCGATCCGCGCGGCGGCGCATCCGTTCCTCAACTGGAGTGATCCGTCAACATTGGATCGATTTATCAGACACGTCACCGGCGGGGGATTGAGTGTCGTGAGTGCTACGGCCATCAACGGTTTTACCGGATCATTTACCTGGTACGCGGATGCATGGGTCCGGTTCGGGTATCTGCTTTTTGTTAATTATTTAGGGATTGGCTTAGCGATTGCCGGACTGGGGGCGTATGCGATGTATAAAAAAGACAGGACAAAGTTTTGGTTTTGGATACTTTTGGTGTTCACTAACGTCAGTCTTGCCGGATTCTACACTAGCGGAAACCGCGATAGTTGGTTCGTGACGAGTTTTATTGCAGGAGCGGTATTTTTTGGAGAGGGGGTGGGATTTGTCATTGCGAGGAGCGATAGCGACGAAGCAATCTCTGATTTGTGGGAGATCGCCACGCCGTCGGAACGGTCTCGCGATGACAATAGAACGAAGTCCACTCCCATCCCCATCCATACCGCCATTACCACCCAACTCGTGATCATCCAGCTTTCCTGATTGCCGCCGTAGTAGAGGACGACGAAAAGTATATTTGCTAAGGCAACCGCGGCAAGCATGCTAAAGGCAAAGACGTTTTTTCGAAATAGTTGCCATGCACCGATAACAACGAGCGGGAAAAGAAGCGGAGTAAATTGAAAGATGGCCAGATGCCAATAATGGAGAAAACTTTCCCAAAAAATAATCGGCTGGCCGGTAAAGCCGTTAATGGAGTTGGTCTCGGGTTCGTAAATATTGAGGCCTGCGCCGAATAAATGCTTGGTGATGCGTTCCCAATTTATCGGATCGCCCCAATTGACGAACGGGTGGGTCGCGGCGCGGATAGGCAGATAGCTGTAGATGGCGATGAATCCGAGCAGTGTCATTGCGAGCGCAGCGAAGCAATCTCTTACAGTAAGATTGTTTCGTCGCCTTTGGCTCCTCGCAATGACAAGTATTCCCGGTATCACGGCTACGATAGTCGGGTTCAAACCCGAACCAACCCCAAGCAGAAGTCCGATGAGCCACCACTTCGGCTTTTCGCGGCTCGCGAGAAACAGTATAAAGAACAGTACAAAATTCGTCAGCGAATAGGTTTCTACATTATTTGCCTGTTGCCAGAGGCCGTAGGAGAAATGCCAGGGCAATGGCGGCAAACACCGCCGAGCGGCGTGAAGCGTACTTTGCAACCATTCCGTAAACCAATAGCACAATTCCCACTGCCGAAAATTGGGAGAGGAGCTGGAGCCGCGATACCACAGTTCCCCAAGGGATTTTTGTAAATAGGTTGGCGATAAGAAGATACGCCGGGAATCCCGGCGGGTTGGGGATGCCCAACGTATTGGCCGCTGCGGCAATCACGCCGCTATCCACCCAGCCGATGGTGGGGGGAAGCGGTTAGTCTGTAGACAACTAGAATAAGTACAGCAACTCCCAAAACTTTTTTCATTTTCTCCATCTTATCAGAAATACAAGCGGAGGAGTGCGATGATCCGGTCCTGCTGGGCATCCGTCAACCCCGGGTACAGGGGGAGGGAAAAGATCGTTTTGGCTGCTTCCTCCGCCACTGGAAAATCACCTTTTTGGTAGCCTAAGTTTTTATACGCCGGCATGAGGTGGATCGGGACGGGGTAGTGGATAGCCGTCCCGATGCCGCGGTCACCCAGAAACTTCCGGATCTTGTCTCGCTGCCGGTGGCGGACGACGTAGAGATGGAAAACATGGGAATCGAGACGGGAAGACGATAAGACCGGAAGAATGAATGGGGTGTGTGAAAGACCTATATTATACCGCCGGGCTAGTCGCTGGCGTTCCTTGATCCATTTCTTAATATTTTTCAATTTGATAGAGAGGATAGCTGCGTGGAGTTCATCGAGTCGTGAATTAATTCCTCCTTCTATTTTGGCTATGTAACTTCCTTCGGTTCCATACATGCGTAAACTCCGTGCCCGTTTGGCAAGGTTTGCATTGTTGATTGTAATCATCCCGCCGTCTCCATAGGCACCGATAATTTTCGTGGGATAAAATGAAAACGCCGCGGCATCTCCGCGCACGTTTGCCACTCCCGTCGCTTGGGCGAAGTCTTCTAAAATAAATAGTTTTTTTGACCGCGCAATCTTTATTATTGCGTTCATATCACAGTATTGTCCGTAGAGATGGACGGGGATGATGCAACGCGTACGTTTTGTTACACATGATTGAAGTTTTGTGGGATTCATGAGAAGTGTATCAGGGGTAACATCAACCAGCCTGGGGCTGGCACCCGCTTCAATGATAGCGGCAACTGTGGGGATAGCGGTATTAGCTGCAGTAATGACTTCATCACCGCGGGCTACGCCCAAGGCTTTGAGGGCAAGGATAATCGCATCCGTGCCGTTTCCGACCCCGATGCCATACCGGGATTCCACGAATTTTGCAAATGTTTTTTCAAAAACCGCAACTTCCGGTCCCAGGATGAGCGTGCCGGAGGAGAGGACGCGCGATATCGCCGTATGAACTTCTGTGGCAATTTCCTCGTATTCGGGCAGGGGGTTCCAAAAGGGGAGAGGTTTCATATATAATAGGTATAGCGATTATATGCCAGGTAGTGAATTTTCGCTCGTACGGTAAACGTACGAATATATTACTACCTGGAGATTGTAGCAGATGATCGATGGAAAGGAGCATTATTTTTTCGTTTCGTAAGAAATAGCGAAAATCTACTACCTGGTATGACAAACTTTCACGAACACAAGCTGTGGCAGGAATCCTACGTTGCCCTCATGGATATTCATGAGATTTTGGACCAGGAAGACGAGGGGCAGCCGCATGATAAAGACGTCATCGAAGGATTGCTCTCGGCCGCGCAAAATGTCGCGGCAACGATTGCCGATAGTCTCACGCGGGCTGACCGGCGCGTCGGACGCGACCTCATGATGATGGCTGTGGGAGAGGTTGCTAAAACCCGGACGCATTTGGCGGTCGCCTGGGGCCGGGGAAGTATGGACGATGAGACATTCCGTGGGATAGACGATAAATACACCAAACTCTCCGAATCTCTGCAAAGCTTCCGGTGAATCTATTTTCCCTCTTGACCGACCCCGCAGAAAACACGTATCGTAGAGAACATGATTGATGTCACGCCTGCAATATTTACGAGTGAGATGGCCGTTCTTACGAGCCACATCCGTGAGCTCGCCTCTCACGCCCCCTGGATACAAATTGATCTTTCTGACGGAACGATGGTGCCGGAGGCGACGTGCATGGATATCGAGAAGTTGAAAGGCGTCATTGCGTCGCACCCCAACACATCTTTTGAAGCCCATCTGATGGTCGATAATCCTGTCAAATATTTGAAGCCTTTAGTCGACGCCGGATTTAAACGCATCATCGCCCAGGTAGAAGCTTCTGACCCCCGGCAGTTTCTTGAAGACGCCCAGATAGAAAGCATCGAGGTGGGGTTGGCCCTCGATGGGGCAAGCGAGCTCGACGCTATTGAACCGTTTTTAGAGACGGTCGATGTGGTGGTCGTCATGACGGTCGAGGCGGGGGTCCCCGATGCGCCGTTTTTACCCGAATCCATGGAAAAGATGAAGTCCATCCGCCATCATTATCCGGATTTGCCGATAGTAGCCGAAGGCAATATCGACGAGCGCAACGCCTCACTCCTCTCGGACGTCGGGGTCTCCCGCATTGTCATTGCCGCAGATACACTTCTTAAAGATCCGGGGAGTATTGCTGCCACGATCGAAGCATTACAGGGGAAATAATTTAGGTAATTTGCTCCACGATCTCCACCGCCTTGGATGTCCCGATCCGGTGGGCGCCGGCCTTCAAAAAGGCATGCACTTCTGCAATCGTATCAATGCCGCCGGCGACTTTTATTTTGATCGGCGCCGTCCCGATAGCTTCCTTAACTAGCCGTACGTCGTTAAGGCTTGCCCCGCGTTTCCCCATGCCGGAGCAGATTTTTACAAAGTCCGCGCCGGAGGCAAGGATGGCTTCAGCAGACCGTTTGATGAGGAATTCTCCCCGGTCTTTTTCATCCAGTGATGCGGAGGCATCTTCGGGGAGAAAGAGCCCTGTTTCGATGATAAATTTGACGATGATATCCGGTCGGGCGGTTTTGGCCGTCTCGACGATGGATTTGAGTTCTTCGCGGTAGAGTCCAAACCCTGATTCGGTCAGCATGAGGCCGTTATTGGGGACAATGTCGAGTTCATCGGCGCCCAGCCGAACGCTCTCGCGGGCGGCAAACAGTTTCATTTCCAGTGTATCCTGGCCGAGCGGGAAAGAAAAAGCCGTCCCGACTTTAGCGCGGTCCTCAAGTTCAGATTTTGCCAACGATATATAACAGGGGTTGACGAATGCGCCGTTAAATCCGTATTTGAGCACATTGGCGCAGACTTCCTTCACATCCTCCGGTGTGGCATCGGCGTGATGGTTAGCAAGATCCAGGTGAGCGGCAATCTCCTGTAGACTTTGTGTCATAAGAAGAGTATAACACATAAAAATAGACTCTTTTTTGGTGAACATAGATCATAAAAGGGGAGTTCTATGCCGATTCCTCCAGACAGATTGAATGATATTGAAGTTGATCCGGATCAACGTCCCCGTCGTTCCTTTGATGAGATTAAGGCTGAAATAAGGCAACAATACGAAGCGACATCTACAGTACTATGCTTAGCTGCGGGTATCACGGTGGAACAATTGAAACAACTGGAAATGATGCACGATGTGTTTACGGTTCACCGGGCAATCAGAGCGTATGGATTTGAATTTAAGGGTCATCTACTGGACACTGAAGAAGAATTTCTTCGGGGACAACAGCAAGATTGGTTATTGACTTGGCAAGCTGACCATTAGAGATGTTGATGGTCTCTTTTTGCTACTTCCTCTGTTACGACTATTTCTCTTGTTGGTTCGATGTTTTCCTGTATTTAGAGTATTATTAAGTCACATTATGAAAAAAATATCATATCCTCACATTTTCGTCGCAGGTACCTTTGATGGGCTTCACGCGGGTCACCGATCGATTCTCACCCGGGCATTTGCCGAGGGTAAAAAAGTCACCATCGGATTGACGAGTGATGAATTCATTCGAACATTCAAAATTCATAATTCCAAATTCATAATTCGA
>CAYHFH010000074.1:0-5580 GCA_964355865.1 uncultured Gammaproteobacteria bacterium | reverse complement strand
ACGTGAATACCATATTCCCCTCTATGTGTCCGGGATCTGTGGCATGGATTCTCGTTGGATCCGTGTAGGTACTCATCACTTGATTCCGGATTTTTTCTTCATCTTCAAAGATACTGATGATGTTTCCGAGAGACTTACTCATCTTCCGTTTCCCGTCAGTGCCAAGAAGTGTTGCCACCTCCTCAGGTATATACGGTTCGGGAAGTTTGAAAATCCCTCCCGTACTTCCCGTACTTTTCGTACCTCCCGTACCTTTCCCATAGGTCTTATTAAACCTCCCCGCAATATCCCTGGTAATTTCTACATGTTGTTTCTGATCCTTCCCCACCGGCACGAGGTCGGGCTTGTAGAGGAGGATATCTGCCGCCATGAGCATGGGGTAACTAAAAAGCCCCATGTTGATATCATCTTCCATCACATCTTTTTGTAATTTATCTTTATATGCATGGGCGCGCTTGATAAGTCCCAAGGGCGTGATGTTATTGAGGATCGACTGGAGCTCGGTGTGCTCCGGCACATCCGATTGGCGGAAAAAGATAATCTTTGCAAACTCTTGCTCCGTCATAAATCCGCGCAGAAGCGCGAGTTCGTTCAGGACCAACGCCTCGATATTCCCCGACAGCCGCGTCTTATCCTGCACCGTCGTGAGGCCGTGGAGGTCGGCGACCATAAGATACGTCTCGTTGGTTTTGGCAAGCACGATAAACTGCTTTACCGCACCTAAATAATTTCCAATATGGAGACCCCCATCCCCGCTCGGCGTAATGCCGGAAAGTAATCGTTTCCCTTTTATATCCCTTTTCGTCTCATGGTACGCAAACTCGCCCACCACTCCTTCGTTCGCTTTTGGCATATCAACGGCATTCATCACCATACCAAGTGTTCGTGCGCCTCCGATCCCATAGGCTTTTCCTATCGTCAAAACTTTTGCATCAATAAAATACGGAGCGGCAAGCCCCAAATATGGCACGAGCCCGGCTTCTGTTCCCAAAATTTTCAGCTCTTCTTTAGAAGCAAACGCAAGCGTCTTGACCCCTGCAAGTTTTTTTAGTTTCTCCTGATCAATTTGTGTGTCCGCGCACCTGACCGCCGCGACAATCCCCTTCTCCGTTCTGTAGAGTATCGTTACCATCGCCTGCGCAAGGGAAATGTTGTGAAACTTTGCATGTGATGGCACATCAAACGGCAAATCCTCCGGCAATGGGATAAATCTGTGCTCTACCTTTTTCTCTTTCAGTATTTTTTCGATAGTATCTTTTTGTTGCATATTTGTTCCTTTCATTATACTTAATTGATATACGATTGTATTGGTTGAGTTAACAGATAGTCTTCATTTTTGATTTCTAGCTCCGCTTTTTTCTTCTGGTGATCACGCACTACCGAGGAAATACAATCAATAGCTATTGCTTTGAGCTCTTTTGCCAACAGCTCACCTTTTGTATATCGTCTGTACAACTCTCCTAACTCGTTATCGTTTTCTCGATATGCGTTAAGCAGTGCAAAAACAGAACAAGCCTCCGGTACCCCACCGAATTTCTGATGGCCTTCCAGAGAGCTCACTGCCCCGGTATATGCGGAAGAAATCTTTTTTCGTATCGTCTCCTGCGTATCGCTTAAATATATTGCGGTTTCCGGCTTGGATCCGGACATTTTTTCTTCCGGATTCTTGAGACTCGGCAAAAATCGCATGACAAATTCTGACGGCGGCACCATCTTCATGCGTTTGGCTACGTCGCGGGCAAGCAGGATGTATGGGTGTTGATCCATTCCCACGGGAATAAGCGTGTGCTTTGGTCCGCCAAATTCCGGCAGTTGCGGCATCAAAATTTCTGCGAGCTGTTCGCACCCGCGGTAAAATATCTGGCCGGGGTTCGTCAATGCCTCTTTTCCGAATAAGCTTTCGACCTCACGCATCGACACATATTTGCTCACCCGCATGGCAAACGGATAGAGCGTCGGATATTCCGTATCCACATAGATATGAGTCCGTTTCGGATCAAATCCAAACGCAATGATGCTGGGGATTATCTCCTCGTACGCGAGCCTCCTGCTCTCCCCCATCGTTGCCACTTTCCCGTCGATATACGATTCATCATTGGTAAGCGGGATGTAGATTCGCCCACCAAGCCTCTGGAGGGAAAATAACAAACCAAATAGCATGGTATGCCCGAGATGCAAAGCTGATGACGGATTGAGACCCGAAACCACGACAAACTCCTGTTTGTTTGCGATGAGTTCAAGAATGGGCTCAAAATCCAGATGTGCGATAACCATATCCCGCTTGAGGTGCCGAAACATCAATGCATCCGGCATATATGCCTTAATTTTTGCCATATCAGACAAGCCGTTCTTTGTGCGTTGTGCGCGATAATACGCAGCTAACCGGTTTTTTATCGCAACCTTTTCCTGATATTCTTTTTGCGCTTCCTGCAATGAATTTTTCATAATTCCTCCAGTCTTAATGGTCGATATATATATTCCCGTAACTGCACCATAGTCGCCTCTTTTAACGTTGCAATCGGATCATGTTCGGAATGCAAATTCCCCAACCTTGGAAACGGCAATGATGAGTCTTTTGTGAGTAGCCGCTTTGCGAGCTCCGTCATCGCATACAGATCCAATACCGGATGCACCACGTCCTTATTTATAGACTCAAATGAAGTTTCAATGAGTGTCTTAGCCCTGGACAATGGCGTCTCGCCCAGCACGATCCGATATTCCTGCAATTTATTGCTTCCCGCTTTATACGGCGTCACCCCATACTCCTCTATCTCCGGGTGGGTGAAAAAAAATGCAAAATCTTTTCCCAAAGGTTGAGTTGCTGTTAAATATATGCTCATCATTGGAATTAAGCCTGCGTGCTTGGCGATGACTTGAGCCGCCTCATCATAGAACCTCTCCCTCGGAGGTCCGATTTTTATATCAAACTTCAGTCCTGTCGCGATGGCATCCAGCGCATACTGAAATTTCTTTTTTCGCTCTTCGGCTAATCTATTGATGAGGACTGTTTTTGACAACAAGGGCTCGATCCTGACAAACACATCTAGATTATTTACTGCTCTATCGATCTTCCTGCGTATTTCGTTATAGGGACGAGTGCAAAATATATCGCTCATCAAGCGCATCCTGATGGGCAAATCGTACACAGCAATAATCTTGTGTAATAATTTTTTGCGTCTTTCTACTGATCGTTTGATGCCCTCTTCCCTCTCGCGCGCAGAATCGTTGAGGATCGATGCCACATCTGCTATCACGATCGTCGCTTCTGTGCGTATCCCCACCGATTCCAGATATTTTTGCAGTAAACTCAAAAAGAAGTAGTACTTCAGGCTATCAACCGTCATCCCAAATTCATCAACCGTTTCACCATAAAAGATCTGTACAGCCCGGTTTCTGTTGGCCGCAGCGAGTAACTTCAAATTCCGGGGGTCAAACCCGAGCGTGCCACGTGCGAATCCGCTCCCTTTTAAAAAGCGTTTCAACTCCTCAAGTGTCTGTTGTCTTTTCATATTCAGTGGGATCACCAGGATTCGAACCTGAACTAAGTGTTCTGGAAACACTTGTGCTACCGTTACACCATGAACCCATTTATTTTTTACCACCCAATTCCTTCATCAGATTGTATGAGAGCTAACCCTCGCTCGGTTCGCACACTACAACAACCATAATCACCAGGCTCCGTATCTCCACATGTCTTCGGTTTATTTGGATTGGTATACACGGCACACAATCCATCATCACCAAGATATCCACATGCACCGTCCATCTCATACGCTTTCTTTCCGTCAAATGGTTCCGCAAAATGGCTTGATTCATCCCATAATCCCATTGACCCGCTCCTTTTTCTTAACCTTGTTCCGGACGCTTTCATAAAACTATATTCCTCTTCAGTTAAACGCAGCCGTACATCTCGACAACACTCCGAGCATCGAGCCTGTAAACACGCATTACCGAGCAACTGCAATTCTTCTTCCATACATTTTGTATCCGCCAATTATCGTTATTCATATTTTTTCCCCACAAAAAAAACTCGTCATCATCCATCACAAAAACGTGATGAACAAGGACGAGTTCTAGCTCGCGGTGAGCTTGCCGAACCGTGGTACCACCTTGATTTATCGCCTTACAAATGGATTCGGCATAGTATGCCTCACCATAATGTTTGCTAAATTCACAAATAAGAATTTGTTCATTAAGCAACCATTAAAAATCCCGCTCGTGCGCGGGATACTGTAAGGAAACCTTATTCTTACATGCTCCGTCCTTGTCCGCCATAGCTTTATGCGAAGGCGGATCTTGCGACACATGGTGCTTTATTGTTTACGGTCAAGCTTCCGTATGAGACATTCCTTCGATTTCGCTCAGGATAGCCTCATCAGCGTTTGATATTTCTATCAAATGAGAGAATCCCAATCAATTCCCCCATGCGCTTTTATTCAACTGAAAAAGAGTATATCACAGCCTTTGACACTTGACAAGTCACTCGGCTATGTTATTATATTGTTATAACAATGGAGACGTTATGAAACAAAAAATCATCAAAGTTGGTAATTCCGGAGCAGTATTGATCCCAAAACAATATTTGGATACGCTCAAACTCAAAATCGGATCAAGCATTAATCTTGATATGCAGGAGGACAGTTCACGCCTCGTCATTGACGTGCCGGCAAAATATATGAGTATGAAAGTCCCGTTGGATAAAGAAGTCTATGCCGTAGGCCAGGATCTCCTCAAGCGGTATCTCCCCGCGTTTATCAAACTTGCACACGCATGAAATACCTCACAACCGAGGATGTGCTTCTCCTCCATCATCTTTCGATAGAAAAAAGCGGTGGTTCCCACGGACTTCGCGATGCCGGACTTTTGGACGCAGCCATCCACCGGCCACAGGCGACGTTTGATGGAGAGGATTTGTATCCCAAGCTCTTTGATAAAGCTGGGGCACTGTGTCACTCTCTCATAAAAAATCATGCGTTTGTCGATGGAAATAAGCGTACGTCACTCTTGTCCACCATGACGTTTTTGGAAATCAATGGATATACGTTCAAATGTAAACAAGAAGAACTCGTCGAATTTGGCTTGAAAATTGACAATGAAAACATCAAGCCTGAAGGCATCGCTTCATGGTTTAAATCCCACTGCACGAAGCGGTAGTCTTTCCTTCTTCTTTTCTTGCATTCTCCAATTACCCCTATCCCCCTAATTCCCTCTATTTCCCCCTAGTCTCCCCTCATATTTCAGCTCCCCCCGCTCTTTGTACTTTTCGCTCGAAGCCAACCCAATCTTGACCATCTCCTCATTGACGAGCATTCCCTTTTTGCACCCCTCGGGATTTTCTTTGAGTCCTTCCCGTGATGAATTGTACGTCAGATGCATATAGTCAGACGGCAAAAAAGTGGGTTCACTCTCGCAATCCACCCAAATCCACGCAAGCACCCGCCCATATTTATCATCCTGATACCGGTCATACTCCAGGTACACGCGCTTATCGCTGATCAATCCAATGAGCGCTTCACGTGCCTGCTCCCACTTTCCTTCTCCTCTATTCGGTGCATCAATACCGATGAGGCGCACGCCCAC
>CAYHFH010000073.1:0-5584 GCA_964355865.1 uncultured Gammaproteobacteria bacterium | reverse complement strand
TCCTTCTGTGCCGCACACATGACCCGCTTCCAGGCCAAACGCGGCTATACCCAACCCATTGAGCCCTAACTGCGCCGGGGCGCTGACCATAGCCCGCTCAATGGCTTGCACGGGCACTGATGCCGCGACGGCTTGTTCCAACCTCGCCACACTGCGGGCGGCCCCGGTGATGGCATTAACCCCTGGCCCTCCGGGGATAGCTGCTTTTGCTACAGCATTGGTAAACGTCACCGCTGCCGGTTTATTGAGCATTGCCGCGCCACCCTGACCCGCGGAGATGATCATAAATCCACTCATGAGGGCGGATCTGCCGCAGGCGGCTCCATCCATTGTGGATTTGAACGAACACGCCTCAGCCGTCCCACCTATACTTTCTCCTGCCAAGTATTGGCCCATGCTCGTGCCGACGGCATTTAATAGCGTTTGGCCAGTGATGGCTGTGGTCCCTGCAGCGACACCTCCCACAAGTCCGGCAGTCGGTACAGCGAAGGCCGCAAGCGTCCCGTAAAGTTTGCCGCCGGACATGACGGTGCCGCGGAGGGCTTCGCCGTAACCCGCGATAATTTCAGCATCTTTCGCCGGACCTTTCGCTAATCGTGTGCGTTCTAATCCCTGTTCCGTCGTAATGTGTCCCCGTATCGCCGATCCGGCAGTCCAGTTGATGAAATCCAGGGCATTTTTCTCCCCCCAATCTAATTTATCGATATATTCTTTCTGTGCCACGGCATTCGTTTGCAGGTTATACGCGGATTGAATGGAATTCTTTCCATGGATCTCCATCTTCTTGAGCAATGAAAGATTGTCCATCGCATCCACACCGCTCGTCAGATTGTCAAGCGATGTTCCCAGCATAATCTGGGCTGCGACATTGGCAGTCCTTTTCTTTATGTCGTCATCTTTCTGTTTATCGTCATACTCCAGCTTATCGCCATTACTTTTGACCCAAAGCTCTGCTAAGCCCCGGGCGAGCTTTTCATCGGCGGGGCGATAGGCCTGGGTGACCGTGCCCTCCACAACTTTTCTCTCAAGCTTGGCAAGCTCTCCTAATACGGGGATATTACTCGTAATACCCAACACGGTATCGACAAATTTCACGATAGGATTAATGGAGGCGTTATTGCGCTCCGCTTTATGCTGATTGATGAGATTCTGGACATCGCCGACGTCAAATTTTCCGGTTGCCACCCCGCGCATGGCCCAGTCCGGATCATCGGTAAAGAGCTTTTTGGCTTTATCATCGTCGCCGTATTTGACGTCCTGCCCGATCTTCCACACTTCTGCCGCTTTCTTTTCCAAACACTCCCGCCCCGTCGTACACCCGTAGGCAGTCTGAATATCTTTAAAGTTGGGTGCATTTGCCAACGCTTCGGCGCGTGTATATATAGCGTTTTCACCAAATTTATTTTCCATCGAAAGCGGTCCCATGTAGTCGGCCTGCGCTTGGGTCAAATTGCCATTGCTCAAATTTTTATCAATCTGAAAACTGAGCTCAGAACCCGCAATGGATCGGAGCTTAATCGCGATCGCCTCTTGCCACGACGTCTGTTTCCAGGCCGTAGCAAACGCATCGGGATTGACCTCTCCGGTATAGAGCTTTTTGACGTAATTATCTTTGGCGTCTTTATCCGTGAGAAAAAAGTCAGAGAGCCATTTGTCCTTTTGATATGTTTCAAACGCTTTCTTTTGGTAGACATCAAAGTCTGCTGGCGTCTTGTCTGCGTTCCCGGGCTGAAGCAGAAAGGCCTGATAGTTTTGATCTTTTTGCGCTGCGGTCTGGGCGGCAAGACGGACATCCACGAGGTCTTTGGTCGAAAAAACTACTTCTGTCTTCGTCCCCACCTGACGGCTCGCGTCTGATGTGGGGACGGTAATAGTATTGTTCGCGAGCGTTTTCGTCGGATCAAACGTCCCGGCGATAAACTGCTCTTTATATAAATCAACGATATCTTTGGTAATTCCTTTGTCTTCCCACGTTTTGGCAAGCGTATCAAAATCTTTCTTTCCCTGTTCATACTGCTCCCTCGTTTTGCCGGGATTGTTGGCCATCCAAATTTGAGCAATGGCGCCTGGATCGCCATTTTTGGCTGCATTATTGGTGAATGCAACGGTGATCTTTTGCTCGTCTTTTTGGATGTCTTTGACAAGATCTGCGCTCCTGGGATCAAGCGCAATCACTTTTAGCCGATTATTGTAGGAGTCCTCAAGCGCATACGGATCTTTCTTCCCTGCCACTTCCAACCGTGCCGCATACAGATCGTTCATCTCGGCGCGGGTTTTGACTTCGTAGAGCTTGCGGTCAAGTTGGGCTACTTGTTGGCTGTCTGGGCCCATGCGACGAGTAATCTCCGCTTTTGCGGCTATGACCCCCGGATCGGTTTCGCAGGATATTTTTCCCGCGCTCACACACGCCGCAAACGCTTCGACACCGGACTGGACGTACCCCGTAGACTGGGCGACGGCATCGGCGAGATTGGCTTCGTTGACGCCCTTGAGATCGACTATTTCATCTTTCAGCTTGTTGTATTGCTGCCAATAATTGGCAATATCAAAATCCGGCACGCCGGAAAGTTTAAGCTGGATATCCCGCATGGCGACCTTTTTGTCTACTACCGACTCGTCGACTTTGAGCGCTTGAATGGCTTTGTCGTACTCGACGCCAGAAGCTATGGTTTTGCTTGCGGTATTGAGCGTCCGAAGATATTCGGCAGAAGCTTGATAATAGGCAGCCTGATCCGGCGCCACTTTCCCACGTTTAGACTCGTCTTCTGAAACCGTATCGCAGGTGGGCGAACAGCCGGACCGGGCCTGAAGGATGCGGGCTTTGGCATCAGCGAGTTTGACGGTATATTCGCCGTTGGTCAGATATTGCGTGAACTCTTTGACTTTGTCATCGTCGAGCCCCAGGCGCTTGGCATTGGTATTGATAGTAGAAACCAGCGATCCTGCGGCAATTTGATAATTGGTAGCCACGCTGTTACGGCAATCATCGTTATCACAGTCCGCATTGGCGTTCTGAAACTTCCGTACGGAATCCTCCATCGTTTTTTGAATCTGAAATACTTCTTTGACCACCGGCAGTTTTTCTTCGATTCCTTTAGCGATTTCGTCTTTCACTTCCGGCGGCACGATCTCCTGCCCTGCCTCAAAGAGACTGGCTGCCGTGTCCGGGCCTTTCGGGACAGAGTCCTCACCAAACACTGCTTCGCGCGCTTTCGTCTGGGTGCCGAGGTTAACCAGATATGCTTTTTGGCGATCCTGAAGCATGGCTTGCTGTTGGGAGGTGAGCTGGACGAGCTTCCGGTCGAGCTTGTCGCCCATCACGCCGAGCCGGCGCTCATCCCAGTCGGTGGCCTGGGCTTTGCGGTCTACATACGTCTTCCACTGGTCGAAGGTGTCGAGTGTATTGGTCGCGGCGATGATTTGAGCACGCGAACCGCCGTATTTGATGAAGTCTGCCACTGCCGCCTCATACGCTTTCTCATCGGATTTATAGGCCGCAATGGCAGCTTGATAGGCATCCTGGGCTTCTTTAGGAAGTTCTACCGCGACGGGCGTCGTTGTGGTCGTGGTTGTGGTCGTGGTTGTGGTGGACGCCAAACCGGTTGCCGCCGGGGTCGGGGTGGGAACGTAGGAAGGGTCGACGACACAGCTGGTTTTATTGGCATCGAGCTTAAATCCCGTATCACAGGATTTGTCTCCGCCACCGCATTCTTTGGGACAGTAGCCCTGACCAGTACCCCCGCCGCACCAACCGCATTGATCCGGCGTGACGGGAGTCTTTTGGCCGGCTTTGACGAGTGCGTTTGAATCTTTGTACACCGTTGGCGCGGGGGCAGCCGTTTGGGCGGCGGTCCGCGCTGTCTCTCCTTTGACCGTGAGGAGTCCTGCTGAGGCAATTTCCGCAATGATTGCCTCTGTCGTGGTACCGGCTCCGGCGCCTACAATCTTGCTAAACTGCTCCGTATAGCGCAAGCGTTCTGCCGGGGTCATGTTTATTCCCGCATCGCTCTGAAGGTGAACGATAAGATACTTCTGCATCGCCTGGATATTGGCGGAGGCGGCTGCGGAAAATCCTTTACTATCTTTGGCGCCGGCGGCCTTGAGGGCCTCGGCGAGCATGGTTTTGCTCGCTTCATCGACGACCGCTCCAAGTGTTTCTGCGTTTCTATACTCAACGCTATTACGGACCTTATCAGGTAATTTCGCTTTTGCGGCGCTGTGCGCTTTTTCCGCGGCGCCCCGACAATCGAGGTCTGATTTTCCGGACTTTTTGCAGTCTCCCCATGCTTTGTCCCCTGCTTGCCCCGGATCGGTATAGCCCTTAGGAATGAGGGAGGCCGTGGTGGAGGTGGATCCCGTGGAAGTCGTGGTGGCGGCGACTGGCGCAGTCGTAGACGTGGATGCGGGACCGGCAGGTTTATCACCTGATGTAGGTGGAGTGCTAGCAGTTGTCTGGGTGGTATTGCTAAACGTCGTCGCAGGTGCAGGTGCTTGCGTGAGAGATGTAAAACGCCTGTTCACTTCGACTTGACAAGCTTTATCTGATCCGCATTCTTTCAACGCTTGGTTTCGTTCTAAAATCTGTGGATTCGTCAGTGACCCAAAAGACGCAGGTATTTGTGTCGGAGCAACACTAGGTTTGGCGCCAGTAATAAATGTCTTGATGCCTTCGAGAGAATCTTGCAGTGTGCAGCGGAGGTAATTGTATCCGCGCAGGCCGTCGCAGTCTTTTTCTGCGCTAGGCGCCGGTGTGGGTGAACCGCCGAATTTGAGATCCGGGGCATCTTTAAATTTATCTTTTGATGTCTGACTGGCAGTGCCGGCACCCTTTCCTGTCGTCGTCTGTGATGCTATGGGAGGTATCGATGGTGATATGTAGGCAATCGGGGCAGGAGTGGTCTTACCATAGGCTTCGTTATAACAGCTCGCGGCTGTACCGCCGTCTATCATGCATTGGCTGTAGACGAGGCGGACTTCGGCGGCGGTGTTGGTCGTATTGGTGAGGGCAATATTTTTGGAGGATGCGTCTTGCGATGACGACGTGGTGGTGGTCGTGACTGAAGTTTCTGATGGAGGATCACTCGATACGATACGGGGTGGAAGCGTGGGAACGGGTTTGGACGCGACAATTTCCGCTGTTTCTTGCTGATCAAAACGAGAAACTGCCCTCGGGGTCGTAACAGCCTGTGGAATGACAGGTTCCGGCGCGGTAACCACAGGCGCTTGAGTGATGACAGGCGCCTGAGTGACGGTGGGCTTGAAATAGTCGCACCGCGAACTGTTGAATCCATACTGGTCATAACAATCCGTTAGTTGATCCTGTTTCGTGGTGGGTTTCGGTGCCTCCGTGACGACCACAGGAGCGGGGGCGTCCGTGACCCCGGCATCTGGGACGGGGGCATTGTTACTTTGATACGTGAGCGGTACGATTATCGGCGTGGTATGTACCTCGCTATAATCCGGAACTTCCTGCTGTTGCCCGCCACTTCCTCCCGAATTTGATCCTCCTCCGATGTTTCCCGTGCCTGTGTCACTGGGAGCGCCATGGCTGCCGCTATTTTGCTGCTGTTCTCCCCCGCCGCCG
>CAYHFH010000072.1:0-5584 GCA_964355865.1 uncultured Gammaproteobacteria bacterium | reverse complement strand
AGAGGCTTTTTCAGCCGTATAATTGACAAACGGAAGTATCCAGAATGCGTTAAGAGCCAAAAATACGATACCGGATACAATAGTCTGTTTGAGAAAAAACTGAGACAACGCGAACATACCATATGCCATAAGGGCGGTTATGATCACGGTTGGAGTAATATAGCTTCCGCTCGTCACAATTACTATCATGGCAAGCACAAAAAAACGTTGCCATGTAGGCTTAGATCGAAACCATAGAAATATAGCCAGTGTCATAGGGAGTGAATAAAACCTATTGGTAAATGGGATGATCGGCGAATAAAAAACGGAAAGCGTGTTGAGATTGAAGAGATAAAACAGTGATACGATAAAATCAAATAGGTCTTTTCTTCGTGTTGATGCACCGATCAAATTCGGCAATTCGCGGGCGATCATACCTGCAAGTGCGTACATCGATAAAACACCAAACCATAACGCGAGGAGATAATATACCTGATCCAGAAGTTCGCGGGGAAGAACAAGCCCAAGTGGCACAAAAAGCAATTGACGAAAAACGTCCGTCACTTCTGCATCAGAAGGCACACCCAGTCCGCGATAATCACGCCAAGTGGAAAATAACGTACGGAAAATGTTGATACCCGGTTCAAAGTAGGAAGAATAATTGTCCCATCCAATAAGGAAAAATCCCGGCTTGATGGCTGTCACCGTTATGACGGATAGCAAAATGATGAGTACCAGAAGCCCAATCCGTTCTTTCGCTATTCGGATCAGTCCATGAAGAAGCTTCATGAATTTTATTATACACTGCCCTGATAAAAATGGCTGGGCTTTACTCTCCTCCCCATCCCCTTTATTGTGGCGTGGCGGGGGCGAAAACAGCAGGAATCCCCTGCTTTGTGAGGAGGCCATCAATTTCTCCTAGTGCTCCCATCACTTCCTCATGAATCTCCCGGGCGCTGTATAGTAAAAACGTAGCTGGGGTGACTGCGGTCCTTCGTAAATACGACGTGCGGTACATACTTTTGGACGAATCCATCGTCTCTCCCTCAAGCGACCGCGGGCTGTTTCTCGGAGAAACCAAGGAATTGTTAACGAAGATGCCCAACATAAAGAAAATTGCACGGTTTGGAACATTGACATTGTTTGAAAACTGGATCCCCGATCGAGTCGGGGATGACAAAAAAGATACATCATTTATCTCTCTCAAATCCAATCTCCCCACCGTCTCCTCGAGCTACCAATGGACGGATAATGATGTGGCGTACGCCCGTATCGGCGATTACATCGCAACGGGCGAACCATCGACCATCAACAGTCAACAATCAACACTTCCTTATCCTTTCCGCTCACTCTTTACCAAGCGATCCATGGATGAACGGGAGTTTGACGTAGAGGAAAATGAGGATTCGATCATCATCCGTTCATTGCTTCTTGGCGGCCCGGGATCTGTCACTGCGAAGAAAAAAGTGAACGAACAGAAGAATCCCGATGAGGAAGATCGCATAGATGATCCCCGCGTTCAAATTCAGATCAACAAGGTCAATCTTCGTCAAATCTACCATATGTTATTTCCTTCCGACGTTGTCGCTTCGGAAAACGACGCGCATAAGCCAAATAATAACCCCGATGAGCGAATAAACGATGATAAGTTTTATGGTATAGACATCCATAATCAACGTGAACGCTCATCAAGCCAAATGGCTGCGATAAGCGATACAATTCCCAGTAATACATTCGTGGTCAATACAGTCGACCAATCGCCGCGACCGGAAAATACAGTCGGAAATATCACCAATGATCCTACCCAGCCCGCTGAAAGATTGGTTAATAATCCTGATAATACACGGGTCGCTGATCGCGACTTTTCTAGAGACATCACGACCACTCTATCAGGTGACGCTTTTCGTGTCAATATAATTATTCCTAAAGCAGATGCGCTCGTCTACGACAGCACGAAAAGCGCAGACCTTACGGCGGACAAGGTCCAACTATGCGGCGTACTACGTGACGGAACCGCCACCGCAAAAGTAGAGAAGGAAGCGATCAAACCAGATCAACACCTAGGCACGATACCGGGAATCAAACTATCAAACGATATCAACTTTCTGCGCTTCACGAGCCGGAATCAGCGGGGATGCCTGAGTTTCGGCGCTGGGAATCTCCCCCACCGTGATGGGTATCTGGTGGCGGTCGAAAACCGGCATATTGCCGGACGACCAATGCTTTTTTCTCTCATCAATCAGACCGCCAAGCATGTGGAGCTCGAGGTATACCTGAATAAGTCGAAAGTCGATGACTGGCAGACGGATTATTTTGTTCTTCCGCCGCTGGCGCCGGACGGTTTGGGGTATACCGTTTATCTTTCCAATGATGCCATTGGTAGACAAGAATCAATCAACGATATTGCCTCAATAAAATTCTATCGCATTCCATATCTAGAATTGGTCACACTGCATTCCGCAAACACCCAGCCTCAAGGCCCGGCCTTGAGCGTGGACGTTGATATAGTTAGTCATCCAAATCCGGCGTATTATGAGATTAGACTTCAGACTTCAGACGTAGGAAGTAAGACGGATAATGCAACCCTTATTCTCTCTCAATCATTTGACAATGGATGGAAAGTGTACACAATAAATACCAATAATCCAATTATCCAATTATCCAATTATCCAATAAAAACGTGGCTCTTTGAGACCCTCCCCTTCCTCTTCGGCACGGAGATTAAGGATCATGTTTTAGTGAATAATTGGGAGAATGGGTGGGTGATAGACAATCAGACGATAAGACAGAAAGACAATAAGAAAAAATCAGATCTTTCCGTCTTACCGTCTCAAAATCTTACTGTCGTCATTTTTTTCCTCCCCCAACTCCTGCAGTGGTTGGGATTTTTCCTCCTTCCTATCCCCTTTCTCGTGGTATTATTGAAGCGAAATAGATAACCTCGCGCCAAGGGCCAATGCGATTCTCTGTAGAAACTTCATGGACGGATTACCCTCTCCCCCTTCAAGCCGGGAGATAGCAGATTGTCCAGTACCGATCTTACGCGCCAAATCCTGTTGAGACATCTTCTTGACGATCCGTTTATTGATGATAGATCGGATAAGTTCATATTCCGGCCCCAAGTCATCGTAATATTTTTTGACTTCCGGATCGGCAAGAAGCTTTTTTTTATGTTCCTCCCATGATAGAAATTTGTTCATATACGAATATTATCACATATACGTGATAATCATGTCAACCATTGCAATCGATTCTTTGCAGTTTCGATTTCACGCTCCGGTATTTTTTGTGTCTTTTTCACAAACGCATGAAGCACAGTAATGCGATCATGATCGCATGTATAAAAAGCACGCACTTCCTGCCTCCCACGCAGTCTCAATTCTGACAACATAGAGGTAATCCGTCGTGCATGCGGCATACCGAGAGATCCTCCATATTGCTCGAGTAGTCCAAGATGACGAATCCATTTTGCCCGTGTTGTTTTCTCTAGGGTCGAAATAAATTCATCGACTTCAGTGAGAATTAGCATTTTCATAATAAAAAAATTTTACGGAAACCTTCGCATCTGCTGATACGCATTATACAACGTCCCAAAACGAAGGTTTTGGCCTGGAAATCAAAATCTCATGGTGAATAGGATGTTATTGCTGCCTTTTCTCTTTATGATGGCGTGGCGGTGGCGGAAACGGCAGGGATCCCCTGCTTCGTAAGAAGATCTTCAATTTCTCCTAGCGCTCCCATCACTTCCTCATGAATTTCGCGGGCGGATTCCGGGTGACTCACGGCTTTTTCCATGAGCTCTCCGTAACGCGCCACCGTCATGGTCTCCGGGTGATCGACTGCATCTTTCAAGTCTACTTCAGAAATATGAGCAACAAGGATTGGCCAGACAAGACGATGAAGGCCGAGGTCTAACTGAGCCATGCAATCCGCTTTTTCCGTATCGGAAAGTTGAGACTTGTCAATCGTCTCTAAAATACTCGTCAGTTTTGCGTCAAAATCATCCATATTTAAAACGTACCACTGGTGATATCTCCGGTATCTAGGCTTCCGTCCATACCCCCTGCACGGATGCCGGAACCTGTATGAGCATGAGAACCGGTATCCAATTCATAATAGACGACCGGTGGGCCAATGATGCGATCTTTGAGGCGCATAATTAGCGCTGATGCGCCTCCTAACGCTCCACCAAGAAGAGCTCCCCCGGCTACCCCTGCAACACCGGCAAGAAGTCCGGTTTTTACCCCAAGATCAACTCCCAATCCAACAGCAATCGGTAGAGACATTACTCCACCGACAAGAGATCCTCCTTCAGCTCCGATAACTGCAGATGGCAGAAAATGATCCCGGAAGGCAAAACGCTCTGCTGTCGCCGTTTTCGTGGTATCAAGGGCAAATCCACCCCATGCTTTAGCACGAGCGAGTCCCATCTGGTAATACTTATCTTTGGGGAAATCCGGCGTTGCCCGGATCATCGGCCAATTGATGATGTTGTTGACGAAGTCCCCAAATCGTGCCCCGTATTCGGCAAATACCCCTCGTAATTTTACAAATATCTTTTGAATCTCAATGGCGGACGTGTTCCGTTTTTCTGGAGGAAGAGTATTGACCACTTCACGGAATTTACCGGCATACGTCTCCATGATGAGCCGACGTTCCGGCTTGACGGCGGACGTTGCGATCCTCCTCTCAAATACATCTGCCATGAGATCCGCGAGGGGCTTTTTTCGTATTTCTTCGGGGGATGGAGATTCGACCATAGATCGATAATACACCCAACGCATTATGCTTGACAACAGCCATGTGCGGCAGGCTATACTGGATACACGATGAGTGATGCGCCTCTCATGAACGAATCCAGTGTGCCGCCTAGTTTAAAGGATCTTGCCAAACCGGTTCCGGCTCCCCCTCCGGCGGAAACGGCTGCACCAGCTCAAGAGACCTCCCCACTGACAAAAGCCAATGCCAGAGAGACATTACAAACAATCGCCGAAGGACAAAAAGCGGAAAAAGCAGAAATAAATAAGACGGAACAAACAGCGGAGTTGGGACCCAATAAAGAAAAACTGGATAGTTTACTTACTCAAAGTGCCAAACTGCTACTCGACGCCAAAGATCCGCGCGTGGTCACTGTCGCCCTGGCCCGCGCATCTTCCGCTTCTACTCCTCTCGGCGCGGAACTGCGGCAGGATGTTGCCCACATGATCGCGGAGTATAAAGGCGATACGTTCACTTCCGAGGCGCGCGAGCAGCTCTTAAAAATCCAGGAGGAACTCCGGCTCCTCAATCTCCCTGTAACGGATGCCGCCCGCAGCGAATTTGCCAACACGCTTGAAGCCTATGCCGCCGGCCATCCGGACCGCGGCATCACGCCCGCCCTCGTCGAACAAGTCCGCACCAATATGCAGTCACGGCCCGACGGGATTACTAGCCTTATGAAAGCGGACTCCACGCTGACTGCGCGCCTCATGACCGAACTCAATGGCGACGGGAAAGAACCGTTTCCCAACGTCGGGACCCCGGAGGGACTCGTCAAAGCTGCGGGGCTCGAAATGACGCCGGAACATAGCGCCAACGCCGGAGAACTATTACGTCCGCAATATAC
>CAYHFH010000071.1:0-5588 GCA_964355865.1 uncultured Gammaproteobacteria bacterium | reverse complement strand
CTCCCGTATTCATGGGCGGTGTTTGGCTCGTATACGATTGGCAATCTCCGGCAACTTATTGACCCGTTTATTTTTGGATTTCCCTGGAGCTATAAAGGCCCGAGCCCCAACTTCGGCGAAATGGCAGCCTACATGGGGAAAGGGGGATTGGTTTTATCCATGCTCGCGATTGTTGTTTTTATGTATCAACTCGTACGGAAGGTAGTCAGTCGAATTATGAATTATGAATTACGAAGTACGAATAACGGATTACGAATTATGGATAAACAGACGATGATGTTTGCAGTAAGCATGGTGTGCATCGCCATATTTGGCCTGTGGGTGTCGTTTGGGTGGAACGGCCCCGTTGATCTCAATAAAATTCTTTGGGATATCGTGCCGATGTATAAATACCTCCGTATCCCATCCCGCCACCTCATTCTTTTCGTCTTCGGCATGAGCGCCCTCGCCGGCCTCGGATTTCATCAAATAATTAGGAATCTTAGCTTCGCAAGGCCTGGCCTTGCGAAGCTAGCTGTTTTGATAATTACAGTGATTATCATTGTTGATATGCTCTGGTTTGCCAGAACGTTTGTCGCTCTGCGTCCTGATCCCATGACGCGGCATAATGCGGAGCTTGTCAGCTATCTGCAGAAAAATTTGGGGATGGCGCGCGTCATCCCCAACTTTAACGTCGGTATGGGTACACGGGACGCCCTGGATTTTGACGCTGCGATGGGCTACCGGTTCATGAGCGCATCAGGGTATGATCCGGCGATTTTACGAAACTATTATGAGTTTGCTGCAGCTGTTGCTGGTATTGAAAACCCGGACGTCCAACAGACTGATGTGCAGATTCCATATCTTCTGCCGCCGTCCCGCTACGTGGATTTCTTGAACGTCAAATATATCTTCGTCCCTTCCTGGTTTGACTCGGTTGCCGGATCAACTCCCAAATATAAACTCGTCATGGAGGAAAACAAAAAAGATTACTTCCGGCTGTATGAAAATACGCGGGTGTTCCCGAGATTTTTTCTTGCGTCGACGATCATTGGTTTACCCAACCGGGAAGCGGTTGCCCGCGCAATACGGATGGGGGAGTATGATCCGGGGAAGGTTGTGCTTATGCAAGCCAAAGATGTTCCTGCTGGGTTTACCTCTGACTGCGGCACGAAAAAGTTGCCCGCGGTAACCGTCGTTTCATATTCAATGAGTGCCATAACTCTTGGGACTGATGCGCCCTGCAACGCAATGCTTGCCACCAGCGAAGTCCTGTATCCAGGGTGGGTGGCTTCCATTGACGGCAAACCAACAACGATCATCGAAGGCAACCTCGCGTTCCGCGCGATTCCCATTCCTGCCGGAAACCATCGAATTGAGATGGTTTATCAACCGAAGATATTTTTTGTGAGTTTTGCCCTGAGTATGGCAACCGTTCTGTTTTGCGTCTTATGGACTAGGCGGATTGCTCAATCATGATGCCATGAAAAAAAGGTTCATTCGCATTGCCCACTATATTACCGTATTGGCTACCCGCGACGCGGCGGTGAGTTTGTATATCGCGGCTATTATTTTTGTGGTTTATTCGACGTCCCTTTCCAATGCATTCATTTCTGATGATGGAGGCATCGTCATAAACATCCGGAAAACCGACGTTCTCTTTTCAACCGTCCGTTTTTTGCGCTCTCTCGTCTATTACGGTACGTATCTCTTGTTTGGCTTGCAGCCTATGATGTTCCGTCTGGGCAATATTTTGATGCATATAGGATCGGTCATCATTTTTTACAAAATTGTCAGCCGTATGTCCACCCGTACGATAGGCTTTATGGCGAGCCTCTTGTTTGGGGTACACCCGGTACTCGTTGAGTCTGTGGCGTGGATTTCCGGAGGGGTATATGTACAGTATGGTTTGTTGCTCTTCCTGTCGTTGTATTGGTATATGCTTTCCAAATCGAATAGGACCTATTTTATTTTTTCCCTTATCGCGTATATACTCGCTCTTCTGACTTCAGACAAAGCCGTCGTATTTGCCGGCATCGTGTTTGTGTACGAACTGATCCTCGGAGACATAAAAACGTCTTGGCGGCACCTTGCTATGTACCTGATTATTTCCTGTGTCAGTTTCGTTTTTTCATTGAGTTTGCTTGCTGGAAGAGTTTCCTATCTGGAAAGCGTTAGCGGTGGTTCTGCGCGAATAGATAATCCGCTGGTATTTTTTACTAGTGCCATTGCGCTGTATACGAGCCTTATTGTTTGGCCAAAGAATTTATCTCTCTATCATTCCGATCCGGTTATCACTCCCGCGTGGGTGGTAGGCTCTTCGGTCATTTCCATTATTTTTTTGGCATCCATGTTTATGTGTCTGCGAAAGAATAAATATATCAGTTTCTGGTTATTATTTGTTCTTCTTTCCCTTGCTCCGGTTCTTTCTCCATACCGCATTACGTGGATTGTTGCGGAGCGGTACGCTTATCTCGCTACAGCCGGAGTGATTGCGGCGGTTATGGTAGTTTTTGACCGAATATTGGGGACACCTGCTCGTAGCGGACTAAAAATAGCGATATGGGCCGCTATCTTTCTATCGTTTTCCGTTTTGACGATGCAGCGCATTCTGGATTGGAAAAGCAATGATACGTTTTGGCTTGCAACGGTACGGACATCTCCGGACGAACCAAAAGCGCACAATTCCCTTGCAACTGTTTATGTGGCCCGTCGTGAATATGCAAAAGCAATTGATGAACTCAAAACGGCAATCCGGCTCAAACCTATCTATATGCCGGCCTATTACAATTTGGGACTCGTGTACGAAATTATCAATGATAAAGCACTCGCGTTGCAGTATTATAGGAAAGCCACGGAATTAGCGCCCAACGATAAGCAGTCCGCTCAAGCGGTTGGGCGGATGAGTCAATAATATGATCAACGCTTCTTCACTCGATACCTATCACGCAAAACAGTGTATTCCGATTCATCGTGCTACCCCGTTGATTGCCCGGCTCAAAAAGCAGGGGAAAACCGTCGGACTCTGCCATGGAGGATTTGATCTTCTCCATCCGGGCCACGTCAAGCACTTTGAATCAGCTAAAAAGCTCTGCGACGTACTGGTCGTATCCGTGACGAGCGACCGGTTTGTAGAAGGCCGCAAAGGCGCGGGACGGCCGATATTTCCGGATCGACTGCGTGCGTACATGATTGCCAATCTTGCGATGGTTGACTGGGTGGTCGTTACGGATTTCAAGCTCGGCGTGGATGTCATCAATGCGCTCAAGCCCTCGATGTATATCAAAGGCCCGGACTTTATCGGCAAACAGACACCTGGTATTACCGCTGAACGCGAAGCAATCAAATCTGTGGGTGGCACGATGGCCTATACCGATGACCCCAAGCTTTCTACGACCGAAATTATTGAGTATATCCAGCAAGAGATTCCATCGAAGCGTGTATTAGTGGTTTTAGACCGGGATGGGACGATTATCGCCAACGATGATTTTCCGGGGAAACGGGATGATTGGAAAAAAGCCTTAAAGCTTAATTCGCCGGTCGTGAGTTTTTTATCGTACCTTCAGACGAAATACAAAACGACCAAGATTGTGGTCAGCAATCAGTCGGGTGTTGCGCGGGGATACTTTGATAAGAATAGAGTGGAAGAAATTAATGGAGAAGTTGGTGCATTGTTAAAAAAGCAAGGAGTTAACATAGACGCTTGGCAGTATTGCCCGAATGTGAGTGTGGAATTTGCCCGGGCACGTCCGGAGATCGTATGGCGAACGTCTTATGTGAAAAAAACGACAAAGCGCAAACCTTCTCCGGCGATGGTGCTGGATGCGCTTGGATTACTCGGCAAGAAATTAAGCGATTTTGATGCTGTATTCGTGCTGGGCAACAGTGACGATGATCGGGGACTGGCTCTTGCCATCAACGCGCGATGGATGGATGTGCGCGGGACTACCTACGACAAGCTGCTTGAGCAGCTTTAGTGTCATTCCCGCGAACGCGGGAATCCAGCGAAAAAAATGAAAAGAACACTTCCTTTTATATTGTATGCCATCCTCATTCTCATCGTCTTTTGGGGTGTTCTGTGGCCGCCGGAAGGCAAAATATTATTTGGTCCGGATATCACGCGCTATCATTATTGGCAGCGGCAATTTTTGGGGGAATCACTCAAACTGGGAAGTATCCCGTGGTGGAATCCATACATCTTCGGCGGTCAGCCATATCTTGAGCATCCACAAATTCCTTTCTGGTATCTCCCGAATCTTCTCTTTGTATTTATCTCGGCCAACAAGGCCATTTCATGGTATATCGCCATCCATATTTTTTGGGCAATGGCGGGGATGTACACCCTGCTTTGCAGGGTAATCACCAATATCCAATCTCCAATATCCAATGGTAAAAAATCACTCATCACTCATCACTCATCACTCATCACTCAACTCCCGGCTTGGGCCGCAGGAGTGAGTTTTGGGTTATCAAGCTATTTCGTTGGACGTATCTACGCCGGTCACATTGATATTATTGCGGCCTCCAGTTGGATGCCGTGGGTGGTCGCGGCTTATGCCGCGGCGATAAGCGACAAGGGACATGGATCAAGAAAACATATCGTTTTTGCAGGAGTTGCATTAGCTATGCAGTTATTGTCGGGGCATCAGATGGTAGCTGTCTACACGGTGGAGGCAGTGGTGACATTTGCGTTGGTGCTGAGTGTATCTCAAAAAAGTTTCCAACCGATCATCCGGACAATGTTTGCCATACTGTTGGGACTCGGGCTATCGGCAATACAAATTCTTCCCAATCAACAACTCGTCGCCCAAAGCATCCGGACCATGCCGCTGGGGAACGCATGGTCGGCAATCGCTGCGGCGCGGCCCGCACACTTTTTAGAGTTCCTGGATACGGGATACTTTTATAAAACAATTTATAAAGATATTCCTGATGATGGGTTAGGGCATGAACGCGCCGGTTACATTGGGAAAATCCCGCTTCTTATCGCCCTCACGACCCTCCTTTTTGTTCTCGTGAAACGGCAAAAAAATCTGTTCGTCTGGGCAATGGGCGCCATCGGAGTCGTAAGCTTATGGATATGGCTGGGTAAGAACGCTCCGGTTGACCTGTTTGCCGTTATGCAGCAGACGTTGCCTATTTATGGCCAAATCCGTATTCCGTCCCGCCACATCATCCTGTTTGTTTTTGCCGGAAGCGCGCTGTTTGGGATAGGGATGAGCCGGGTGAAAAACATTGTGGTTCAGGTAGTCCTCGTGGGGTTAGTTCTTGCCGATCTCGTGCCGTTGGCGTGGCAAAATATTCATATCGGAGTGACCCCGGAACTGTCCGAAGACAAAGAGCTCGTTGCCGTCCTTACCCGTGACGGTGGACTCAACCGTTTGTTGCCAAATTTTTATCACGGGGAACCCCCCCGCGACGTTCTCGAGTTTGACGCGCCGACCGTCCACAAGATATTTTCGGTCTCAGGATACGATCAGCCGCCGCTTCGCAATTACTACGAATTTCTTTTGGCAGTCAATAATTTGGATATACGTAACAATTTGCAATACATAGAAACTATTCCGCCATTTCGGGCAATGAGCTCGCCGTATCTTAGCTTCCTTAAC
>CAYHFH010000070.1:0-5629 GCA_964355865.1 uncultured Gammaproteobacteria bacterium | reverse complement strand
TACATCAGGATTTGGTGGAAACTGACGGTAAGCTCATTTATGATATCGCTCACCAGCCGGTTTAATGCGGGAGTGTTTTTTGTGGGAAAATTTTTACGGTTCCTATTTTTTCTCCTATTTCTTATGACCATATTTACCAGGACCCAAACGCTCGCAGGGTACTCATCTCATCAAATGATTTTTTTCTATTTATCGTTTTCCCTTGTCGATACGATCGCACAGCTTTTCTTCCGTGAAGTATACCGTTTCCGTCCGCTGATCGTCAGCGGAGATTTTGATTTTGCCCTCGTCAAACCCATGAGTCCGCTCCTGCGGGCGCTCGTCGGTGGAGCTGATCCGTTGGATTTAGGCATGCTTCCCCTGTATAACGCTGCCGTGGTGTATACCGGAGGAAGATTAGGAGATATCCACGGGGTGAATGTAGTATTGTATATACTCCTTTTCGTTAACGGCCTCATCATTTCTACCGGGTTTCATATCCTCGTGTTGGCTTTAGGAATTCTCGCGACAGAAGTGGATCATGCCATCATGATATTCCGGGATGTAGTGAGTATGGGAAGAATCCCTACAGATGTGTATCACGAGCCGTTGCGGATGATCATGACGTTTGTCATCCCCGTCGGAGTCATGATGACATTTCCGGCTCAAGCCCTCATGGGATTATTATCTCCATGGATAATG
Source organism: uncultured Gammaproteobacteria bacterium (assembly GCA_964355865.1). Classification (GTDB taxonomy): domain Bacteria; phylum Patescibacteriota; class Microgenomatia; order UBA10105; family UBA927; genus CAZLDC01. The sequence continues at coordinate 4,948 of CAYHFH010000070.1, read as the reverse complement.
CTTTCGTCTCTTGCTTTGGGTTTATTGTTTCTTGTCCTTTGTCTTAAAGCCTGGGGTTACGCCATTACCCAATACTCTTCTGCCTCGAGTTAGTAAAGACTTGATCCCTGCGGGAATATATGTATACTGTAGAGAGTATGCCAACGAAGAAAAAAATAACACCAAAAGCAGTTGTGCCGCAACCGGTCAAACCTCAATTCGTCACCCAGGTCGTCGAGGAATTACCTGCATCGCCTGTCCCGAGTCTTTCCGAGGGAAGTCTTTCCGAGATGCCGGTGAACGAAGGAGTTGATGTGTCCCAGGAGGTCCTTGAGACTATTAAGGAAAAAGCGGAGCAAATAGAGGAAGTTGTCGAAGAAATCCAAGAGGAACGGAAAGAGGAAGAAGCTGAAATGGTTGGGCAAGAAAAGGATGTGGAAAGCCAGGAAGTTGTGACGCACGACGAGCCGGAAAATGAAGAAACAATACCCGTTGAAGAGACTGCCAGTGATGATGTATCCACTGCGGGTAAACAGGAAGAAAATAAAGAGATGCTTTCAGAATTATTCTCCAAAGAGAAATCCTCTGATGTTCTGCCGGATATGCCCGGAGAGAGGCGGATAGGAGCCGCCCCGGTATTTTTATGGGCAGTCATCATCATCGGAGTGGCACTTCTCACCGGCGGAATACTTTTGGTTGTAGCAAGCGGATTACCAAAGGTGCCGACACTTTTTAGTAAGCCTACACCGACTCCTACATCGACGCCCACTCCTACTCCAACACCGGCTGCAGCTGTGAGGGGTGATATTACCGTACAGGTCCTCAATGGCGGCGGTACCCCTGGATCGGCCGGCAAAGCAAAAGCATTTCTTGAGAAATTAGGGTATACCGTGGCTAACACCGGGAACACAGAGGAATACACCTATAAGAAAACAGAGATTCATGTGAAATCAGGAAAAGAAGCATACCTCGAGCTTTTGAAGACAGATGTTGCAGGAGATTATACGCTCGGCACCTCGTCGGCAGATTTATCCGCCGACTCCTCCTACGACGCCCAAGTGATTGTCGGGAAAGAATAACTGTTTGTTCGTTTTTTTCTAGATTCCTCTAAATTCCTTTAAACTCCTATAAATTATTCTCTGGTATTGCTACAATGACGTTATGAAATACAAAGCCTTATTTCTTGACCTCGACGGTACCACGATTTCCAATAAACGTGACGGTATGCCAAGCGAAAGAGTTAGAGAAGCTATTCATAAAGCGAAATCAAAAGTTTTTGTTTGTGTAGCCACTAGTCGTCCTCTCCCATTCGCCAAACCAGTTTTAGATAATCTAGATATCCGTGGCATGTGTTCTGTAAATGATTCTACCCAAATATATGATCCGGTTAAGGGAAAAATTGTGAATACAATTTATCTCGATTATCATGATCTGACTGAAATTATAGATGTTTTTTCACACTATCTAGTGCCGTTGTTTGTGGGTGATGGATTAGAAGAACATAAATATAATCGTAGAAAGGGATTACCCAAAAACATTTGTGTTTTGGGTGGGGAAAATATTTCGGAATCATTGGCAGATGAAATGATTGCTCGACTGACAAAAATTTCTGCGATTGCAGTGCACAAAGTATTTTCGGAGAAGAAGGGTTTATTTTGGGTTACTGTTACGAATGCGGTTGCTACCAAACTTCATTCTGTGGTAACCATTGCAGAGATGCTTGGGGTAAAGACCGAGGAAATGATCGGAGTTGGGGATGGATACAACGATTATCCGCTCCTATCCGCGTGCGGCCTGAAGATTGCCATGGGAAATGCGGCAGCTGAACTTAAATCCATTGCTGATTTCATCGCGCCGTCTGTCGACGAAGACGGCGTTGCAACGGTTATAGAAAAATTCATTCTTTCATAAATTCCTCTAAACTCCTCTAAATTCCCTTAATTTCCTGCTTGTCCGACTTTAGCTTGCGCGAGGAGGGATAACTTCCCGTATATTTCTCGTGATACAATACAACTCATGAAATACTGGATCGTCACGTTCGGCTGCGCTGCCAATGAAGCGGATAGCGAGCGGATAGCAAGCTACTACGAGGCGCGTGGGTTTACCAAGGCCAAGTCTATGCGCGTGGCCGATGACGTGGTGATTAACACCTGCATGATTCGAGAGAAAGCGGAGAATCGTGTATACGGGCTTGTCCATAATCTCACAATGGAGAAGCAAGCAGGCAGAAAACTCAAAATCGTCGTCACCGGCTGCATGGTCGGTATGGCAGCCCGGGAAAAAACAGGCAAGATGCTTGGGCTTTTGAAGAAAAAAATGCCCGCGGTTGACGAATTTCTGCCGATCGAAGAAGTTGGATTTGACCACGCTCCCATCCGTGCAGAAGGAAATCATGCGTTGGTTCCTATCACCAATGGCTGTAATAATTTTTGTACTTTCTGCGTGGTGCCGATCACGCGCGGACGGGAAGTCAGTCGGCCGTTTGAAGATATTCTCCTGGAGTGTCACGAGCTTGCCGGGCAAGGATACAAACACGTCACGTTAGTCGGCCAAAACGTCAACTCCTATGGAGCGGATCTTGTATCGAAATCTGTCATACCCGATGTTTCCTTTGTCATTCCCGCGAAGGCGGGAATCCAGAATTTGGATAAAAATGGGTTCCGGGTCAAGCCCGGAATGACGAAGAAAGTGACCTACGTCAAGCATTTGGGAAGACTCCGGATTCCGACATTATTTCCCCAGTTACTGCGAGAGGTCTGCACAATAGACGGCATTTCAACCGTTGATTTCATCTCCAGCAACCCCTGGGATTTTTCCGACGATTTAATTTCAGTGATAGCTGACAATCCCAATATTTCCCGTCATATCCATTTACCGGTGCAATCAGGGGATAATGAAGTTTTGCGACGCATGAACCGGTGGTACACCCGGGAAGAATATCTGAATCTGGTCAAAAAGCTACGCGAGCACGTGCCGGGCGTGACGTTGTCGACGGATATCATCGTGGGTTTCTGCGGTGAGACCGTGGAACAATTTGATAACACCGTGGCCCTTGCCAAAGCCGTGGGATTTACTAAAGCATACGTCGCCATGTATTCTGACCGGCCCCATACCGCGGCCCATAAAGTTTATACGGATGATGTGTCTCACACGGAGAAGAAGCGGCGGTGGCAGATTCTCGAGGAGCTTATCAATAAAACAAACCTTCGTGCGGGGACATATCAATGAACAAATTATTAATCATATGTGGTCCCACTGCGACGGGCAAAACCAAGATTGCCATCGATCTGGCCAAAAAATTTAATGGTGAACTTGTCGGCGCTGACTCCCGTCACGTCTATAAGGGGCTAACTATTCTTACTGGTAAAGACCTGCCCATTGATGGTACGAAGATTTGGGCGACTAATATTGTTGAGGTACATGATCCTTATAGTGTTTCGCAGTACCAACAATTAGCGAGAGGGACAATCGATGATATCCATACGCGTGGAAATTTACCGATTCTCGTCGGAGGAACCGGATTGTATATCCGTGCAGTCGTCAATCAGATCGATACGGTATCCGTGCCACCAAATTTATCTTTGAGAGATGAGTTATATAAACAATCCATTTCGGAATTGCAAAAAATATTACAATCTTCTGATTCGGTTAAGTGGGGGAGTATGAACGCTTCTGACCGTGCTAACCCCCGGCGTCTCGTGCGCGCCATCGAAGTGGCCACTTGGAATACCACCCGTCAGAAGAGTCAGGATCATGCTCCCATGTTAGATGCGTTATCGATAGGATTAACCGCACCGCCGGAAAAACTTCGTGACATCATTCAGACGCGTGTCAGATCCAGGTTTACGCAAGGCGTCGTGGATGAGGTGAAATCACTAGGCAAAACGCTCGACGACATGATGCTGCCTGCTGCCACATCCTTGGGTCTTACTATTATCCGTGAACTCATTGCAGGACAATTGCAGATGGAGGAGGCGGTTGAGAAATGGTCAACACAAGAGTTTGCCTATGCCAAGCGTCAACTCACATGGTTCCGCAAAGAGCCGCGAGTGCATTGGTTTGACATAACATACAAAAACTATCAAACTGATGTAGAAACGCTCGTGCGAGAATGGTATAGTTAACCTATGACATCCAAAATCGAAATATCCCATAAAACCATCATTTTTACCGTGATTTTCCTCTTGGCGTTGTGGGTGTTGTTGCAGATAAAAGATATTCTGTTTCTCATTTTTATCGCATTCATCCTTATGACGGCTCTGCGTCCATTGGTGGATTGGTTGGCATGGGCACGGATTCCCAGGATATTGGCCATACTCCTGATTTATGCGATCGTGTTTGGATTTTTTGGCGTGTCGTTTGCCGGTACGATACCGACGCTCGTTTTTCAATCGACCAGGTTTGTGGCTGAGCTGCCGACCTTTTTGGAAAAGGTTCTTCCATACTGGAATATTGATGCCCGCTCCATATCGCAGCAGATTGCCCCGATTAGTGAGAACATCGTGAAATTGACCGTCGGTATATTTTCCAATCTCTTGACGACCCTTACGGTATTAGTTTTTACATTTTATTTTCTGCTCGAACGCAGAAAGCTAGAGGATATGCTTGCCCAAACCATGGGAGTGGATGCGGCTGACCGGATTGTGAGTACGCTTAAAGAAGTTGAATCTCGCCTTGGAGCATGGGTAAACGGTCAGATATTTCTCATGATACTGATCGGCGTGTCCGTGTATATAGGGCTTACTGTGTTGCATGTTGAGTTTGCGTTGCCTTTGGCCATCATTGCCGGAGTGCTCGAAATCGTACCGATGATTGGCCCCATTGTTTCTGCTGTTCCTGCAATTCTCGTGGCTCTCACCATTTCTCCTTTTCTTGCCCTCTCCGTGGGAGCGTTATATTTTATTGTCCAGCAGGTAGAAAACAATATATTTGTGCCGTTAGTTCTCAAAAAAAGTGTAGGACTTTCTCC
>CAYHFH010000069.1:0-5734 GCA_964355865.1 uncultured Gammaproteobacteria bacterium | reverse complement strand
ACCAATTGACAAATACGTGACAAGTGTGAACAATACATACATGCCAGATCTTCTGAAAAAAATTTCTTTTGATAGTGCCCCACCACCAAAAACCACAATGAATGGTACAAGTATGCCGTCCAAGCCGAAACGCCGGTTTCCCTGGATGATGGTAGTTATCCCATTTATTATTATCATTGTCCTCGTCGGAGTTTTGGGAGTTATGCTTTTGCCGATGCGCGGAGTGATTACGGCCGCACAAGAGACGGTAGCTGCCGGACAAGAGCTGGGGACTGCGGTGAAAAATCAGGACTTGGATAAGGCAAAAGAGGGGTTAGCTACTACACGAGGTAAGCTCACCATATTATCCCAAGAATACCAAAAAATGGCTGCACTTGCCTCCATTCCCTTTTTAGGGAGGTATATCGCCGATGGACAACATGGGATCAATGCCGCGTTTGCGGGGTTAAGCGCCGGGGATAAAGCTATCGAAGCGCTCGAACCTAACGCGGATCTCTTGGGGCTCAAAGGCAAGAGCAAGTTTGTATCCGGTACTGCCGATGAGCGGCTCCAGACGGCGGTAAAGACCATGAGCGCGCTCATTCCCAAGATTAATGAAATGGCGACGCATATCGATACGCTGCGCCGCGAAGTTGCAGCCATAGATCCTGCCCGTTATCCGACGAAGGTGCGGGATGTCGTTGTCCGGGAAAAAATCGTCCAAGTCAAAGAAGTCATAGAAAATGCCGCAAATCTCTTTGTCAACGCCCAGCCACTCCTCGTCAATTTACCGAAGCTTTTGGGGGATAAAGAGGAAAAGCGGTATCTCGTGCTTTTTCAAAACGATAAAGAACTGCGTTCAACCGGAGGATTTATTACTGCATACGCGCAATTCCGGTTAGTAAAAGGCAAAGCAATATTGGAAAAGGCCGATGATATCTATGCGCTTGACGCTGCCAAGAAGAAAAATTTTCCTGCTCCCCGGGAGATCACGACGTTTCATAAAGGCGTCTATAACCTAAACATCCGGGATTCCAATCTTTCCCCTGATTACAAACTCTCCATGAAGCAATTTGAAGAGATTTATGAAACGACATCCAGTAAGGAAAACATTGACGGAATTTGGGCTGTAGACACACACGTATTGGTGGAGTCATTGAGGATATTAGGGTCGATTTTTGTCTATGGCCGCGAGTTTAGCGCAGATACGGATAAACGCTGTGACTGCCCTAAGGCTGTATATGAACTCGAGGACTACTCAACCCGTCCGGTGGGGTATATCCGGGAAGCGAGAAAAGATATCATCGGGGTACTTCTCCAAACGCTTCTTCAGAAAGCATTGGGGATTTCTCCGTCCAAATATTGGGGACCTTTGTTCCAGATGCTTCTCACCCAGATCAATGAAAAGCATGTGCTTGCCTATTTTCATGATACTGATGCTCAGAAGGCAGCAGAAAGCTTTAATATGGCAGGCCGTATCATGACGGCATCAGATTCGGCGGCGATACTCAAGTATGAAGAAGGGAAGGGATGGGATTATCTGCATATCAACAATAGCAACATGGCTGGCGCTAAATCCAATATGTTCGTTTCGGAGAAAGTGGCCAAGGATGTGACGGTAGGAAGCGACGGGACGATTACGACGAAGCTCACCCTTGAATACAAAAATCCATATCCGGGAAGCGATTGCGGACTGGAGAGCGGAGGACTTTGTCTCAATGCTCCGCTTCGCGATTGGGTGCGCGTCTATGCGCCGCTGGGCAGTAAGCTCATCGAAAGCCGTGGTTCCCAGTCGCCGAAAGATAATAAACCGGTTGGCATGGAGACATATGATAGTCTGGGCAAAACGGTATTTGAAGGATTTCTGATAATTAACCCATTGGGATCAGCCCGCTTGGATCTCACCTATACATCTCCCGTAACATCGAGTGATGGCGCTTATAAACTTCTCATACAGAAGCAACCAGGAACGGACGGCGACGAATATACTATTAAGCTCGGCGGACGCGAACGCAAAAAATTTATGCTCGCCACGGATACTGAGCTCGTGCTGTAACCTCTCTCTATGACCACTCTGGGCCGCGAGTACCGGACCAATGCAATTATCCTCAAACGTAGGAATATCGGTGAGGCTGACCGTATTCTGACCATTTTTTCAAAAGAATACGGCAAAATGAAGGTGATCGCCAAGGGCATCCGCCGGTTGGGTAGCAGGCGTTCTCCTCATGTAGAAGTATTTTCTCATTCGGTACTTATGCTTCACCGCGCCAAAACGTGGGACATAGTGACTGAGGCCACACCCATTGATCCGTTTTCGTTTCTCCGTATGCGCCTATCGCGCGTTTCGAGCGCATATTACCTGTGCGAACTCGTTGATGTGCTGTTGCCGGACCGGCAAGAGCATCGGGATGTATACTCGCTTCTTCATGGGGCATTGCAGACACTCAACGGCGCGGCCGAGATAGACCCCAGCGCCGCCAGCGAACAGTATGCGCTTGAACTATTGCGTCTCCTGGGGTACTTGGCCCATGACCGGAGTATCCCTGCCGCGCGGATTGATCCCTATATCGAACAAATTATCGAAAAGCGTCTCCGTACCCCTAAGTTTCTCATGCAACTGGCGTGATGCTTGATTTGACCTATTTTGATATGATTAATAATCATGAGAGAATTCGACCAAGTTTTACAGCTTAATCCGGAAGGTAATCTAGGCCCATTACATGATATTTGTGTGGTGATTGCACAAAGAAATTATTTAAATAGAAAATCAATTGACACCAATCCTGTTCTCGTGCAGATGATTCTACGGGGAGTAAAGCTAATTGATCATTGGTATTATCGATCAAGAGAATATATCGATCAACCCTATTACCATCCCACTTTGTTCTTACAACCATACCGCGGCCCAGCCCATTTGGCTATGCCAATCTTATATGGTCCAGGGACTTATCTTGTTGACCAGGAGCTTATTGAGCTCACCGAAAAAGGTTTTACTATTGATTCTTCAGAGTTTTTGAAGTATCGATAAAAACAGTAAAAAAATGAGGAATAAGTAAACTGAGCAAAAAAGGTTCTCATTTCCTACATCAGTCTGTGCATTACTGTTTCAATTCTTTTCAAAATCATATAAACTAAAAGAAGGAAATATTATGGAAAATTTAATGGAAAAAATCGTTTCTCTTTGTAAGCGCCGGGGATTTGTGTATCCTAACTCCGAGATATATGGCGGAATTGCCGGATTTTATGACATGGGACCCATGGGGCATCTTCTGCGCCAGAACATGAAAAAGCTCTTTTGGGAGTTCATGCTTGTTGACCACGAAAATATTTTTCCGATCGATGGAACAATCATTACCCATCCGAAAGTATGGGAAGCATCCGGACACGTCGGGAGTTTTGCCGATGCGATGGTTGAATCTACCGGCGGCCCAATGGGCAACAAAAGGTATCGTGCGGATCATCTTATAGAAGAAATGTACTCTGAAGAAGAACTCAAGACCGCTGATGAGACGGTAAAAAAAGATGGGATCAGCGTTATAGATGTTTACACGAAGTTATTAAAGGGAAAAAAAGCTCCAGATGGAGGAATTTTGGGGCAGGTAAAAAAGTTCAGTTTGATGGTCGAAACGTCATTGGGAGTGGTAGAGGGCGATAAAAAAAGTGCATACCTTAAGGGTGAGGCATGTCAGACTATTTATCTCGACTATCAGAATGTGTTGGATAGCATGCATCCCAAAATTCCCTTTGGGATAGCTCAAATCGGGAAAGCGTTTCGTAATGAAGTAGCCAATCCTCAATTTATGCTCAGACTCAAAGAATTTGAGCAGTGGGATATGCAGTTTTTTGTCAATCCAAAGGAGATGGATACATGGTATGAGTATTGGAAGGAACAACGGATGAATTGGTATAGAAGTTTATTTAATGATAAAGATAATTTGAGATTTCGGCAGCACAGGGATGATGAACTTGCTCATTACGCCAAGAAAGCCTTTGACATCGAATACAAGACTCCGATGGGATGGAAAGAAGGGGAAGGAATTCATTGGAGGGGTGATTGGGATTTATCCCGTCACGGGCAATATAGTGGGCACGATTTTACGTATACTGATTTGGAAACCGGAGAAAAATTTATTCCCTGGATCGTGGAAACTTCGGGGGGAGTAGATCGCGCGTTTCTTTTCTTACTCCTTGACGCATACCGTGAGGATGGAGACCGTATATTTCTAAAACTTTATCCCAAGCTATCGCCATATACCGTGGCTGTTTTTCCATTAGTCCGTAACAAGCCGGATATCATGGCTAAGGCACAGGCGGTGTATAAACACCTGAAACTGGAGTCGAGATTGTCTGTCGTTTGGGATGATCGGGGAAATATTGGAAAGCGATACTGGGCACAAGATGAAATTGGTACACCGTGGTGTATTACCATCGATTATGACACATTGAAGGATAATACGGTGACGGTGAGGGACCGGGATACCACCAAGCAGGACCGGGTAAGCATTGATCGCATAGTTGACTTTATCCGGGAAAAGTTGAAAGATTAATACTATGAAAAATAAATTGGTTGTTCTGTTTGTTGTCCTGGGATTATTGTTGATTGGTACTGGTGTGGTCGTCTATAAAGCTCTTGCGCCTACACCAACTCTACCCCGGTCTGCCCAGGAGGAAAAAATACCGGCAGCCGAAGAGATTATTGCCGTCGATCCGTCTATCGTCGTGTCTGTCGCCAAAAGCAGAGTAAAGGATAACGCGGTGGTGTTATCCGTGAGTGGGATAAACGGGAAAGTACGCATGGTCGCCTACGAGTTAACCTACGAGAGCCAGGGGCTCGTGAAAGGCGTCAATTCCGGCAGTAAGCCCATTGATGTAGCCGGAAAAGATAGTTTCGAGCGGGAAGTGTATCTGGGTACCTGCTCGCGGAATGTTTGTAAGTCTGACGGTGGGGTGAAATCCGTTTCCGTCGTCCTTGAGTTTACCGGTGAGTCGGGCAAAAAGAGTCAATTCTCTAAGGAATATCCCCTCTAACCCAGATGGAGGGTATGGTTAAGGACATGGAGCTCTGGCGCGCCAAGTCGTGGTACACGGATCACGGTGAGCGACGTGTTTTTTAGTTCATAGAACATATTCGCGTTTAAGGGGAACCGCATGAGGTAACTAATAATGCATCGTATGATGACGCCATGGGCGACGATTGCTACGGTTTTTCCCCGTTCATTCTCTATGAGTTCCCTCATAAACCGTATTCCCCGTCGGTACACATCAATCAGTCGCTCTCCCCCGGGAATCTGACAATAGGGATGATCCCAGGACCGGTCAAACGCCATAACGGGAAACCGATGGGTGATTTCGTCGTAGGTCATACCCTCACAATCCCCAAAACTGCGTTCTTTTAAGTCATCATGGGTGGTGAGGGGTGCGTCACTATGATGGGCGCGAACAGTGTGTGCGGTGCGGTATGCCCGCTTGAGAGGTGACGAGTAGAAACGTTGGATTGGATACCCATTCAGTTGTTTTGCTATACGTTTCGCTTGTTTTACGCCGTTAGCATTGAGTGGTATATCGGTCTGTCCCTGCATACGGTGCTCGGTATTCCATTTCGTCTCTCCATGACGGATCAATACGAGTGTTATAGACATATGCAATGATTATAACTTTTTATATGGCAATTATCCGCCCGTGAAAATACCCCTTGACACTCCGTGAAAAATGGGAGAGTATGGATATAAATGGGAAGAAGTGGTAGACTTTGGAC